>JAEWQZ010000317.1 GCA_023460255.1 Actinomycetes bacterium | reverse complement strand
AGCGCGGCGAGGACGGCCAGCGCATCCCCACCGGCGCGGAGGAGTACGTCCCCGCGGTGCCGGGGCGGGACGTCCGGCTGACCATCGACAGGGACTTCCAGTACACGGTCCAGCAGATGCTCGACTCCCAGGTGCGTCGCACCGGGGCGGAGTGGGGCGCGGTGCAGGTGGTGGACGTGCGCACGGGAGCGGTGCTCGTGCTGGCCGACTCCGGCACGATCGACCCGAACGCCCCCACCGGCGCCGAGCCGAGCCGCGCCGTGTCGTACACGTACGAGCCGGGCTCGACCGCCAAGGCCGTCTCGATGGCGACGATCATCGAGACCGGCGTCGCGACACCCACGAGCGAGTTCTCCGTCCCCTACCGGTACACGACGCCGAACGGGCAGGTGTTCACCGACTCCCACGAGCACCCGACGCTGCCGTTGACCCTGACGGGGATCCTGGCGGAGTCGTCCAACTCCGGCACCGTCCTGGTCGGCCAGCACGTGCCGGCCCAGGTGCGCCTGGACTACCTGCACAAGTTCGGCTTCGGGTCCCCGACGGGCATCGGCCTGCCGGGGGAGACCGGCGGCCTCCTCGTCGACGAGGTGGCCGACTGGGACCACGACGGCCGGTCGCCCTACGCGGTGCTCTTCGGCCAGGCGGTCGGCGCCACCACGGTGCAGAACACACAGGTCTTCGCGACGCTGGCGAACCACGGGCTGCAGGCGCAGCAGCACGTCGTCGACGCGGTCGAGGACGAGTCGGGCGTCCTGGTGCCCGTGGAGCTGCCCGAGCCGCGGCAGGTCGTCAGCCCCGAGACCGCCGACGCGGTGCTGCGGATGCTCGAGAGCGCCGTGCAGGAGGGCACCGGCGGCAACGCCGCGGTGCCCGGCTACCGCATCGCCGGCAAGACGGGCACGGCCCAGGCGTTCGAGGGCGGCGGCGTGGTGAAGGTCGTGGCGTCGTTCATCGGCATCGCCCCCGCGGACGACCCCCGGATCGTCGTCAACGTCGTCCTGTACGACCCGAAGACCTCCGAGTACGGCGGCGTCGTCGCCGCGCCGCTGTTCAGCGACGTCACGGCCTACGGTCTCCAGCACCTGGGCATCCCGCCGTCGGGCACGACGCCCCAGCTCTTCCCCACGACGTACCAGTGAGCGGGCCGTGCGCGCGGCGTCCGGCGTCCCGGACTGTACATTCGAGGCCGTGACGTCCCCCCAGGGCCGTATGCGCCCGGCGAGCCGCCCCGTCCGTCACCTGTCCGCCCTGGCCGACGCGTTCGCGCTGACCGGCGAGCCCGGCCAGGTCACGCTGACGGGGATCGCGGTGGGCTCCGCCGACGTCGCCCCCGGGGACCTCTTCGTGGCGCTGCCGGGTCTGCGCACGCACGGCGCGGAGTTCGCCGCCGACGCCGTGGCGGCCGGCGCCGTCGCGGTCCTGACCGACCCGGGGGGCGCCGAGCGGATCCGTGCGCGCGGCGACGTCCACGTCCCGGTGCTCACCACCGCCGAGCCCCGGGCGCGGCTCGGCGACATCTCCGCCTGGGTCTGGGGCCACCCTGGCCGCGACCTCACGGTGGTCGGCATCACCGGCACGAACGGCAAGACCACCACCTGCTACTTCGTCGCCGCGGCGCTGGAGCGCGTGCACGCCACGACGGGCGTCGTCGGCACCGTCGAGCTGCGGGTGGGTGACGAGGCCATCGAGAGCCCCCGGACCACCGTGGAGGCGCCCGTCCTGCACGGCCTCTTCGCGCTCATGCGCGAGCGGGGCGCCACCGCCTGCGCCATGGAGGTGTCCTCGCACGCACTCGCGCTCGAGCGGGTGGGTGGCGTCGAGTTCGACGTCGTCGCCTTCACCAACCTCCAGCGCGACCACCTGGACTTCCACGGCGACATGCCCGGCTACTTCCGCGACAAGGCACGGCTCTTCGCGCCGGGCCGGGCGCCCCGGGCGGTCGTGTGCGTCGACGACGAGTGGGGCGTGCGGCTCGCCGCGGAGCTGACCCGGCGCGGCGACATGGCGGTGGACACCGTCGCCACCCGGCCCGACTCCGCCGGGCGCGCAGACGCCGGCTGGCGGGTCACCGACGCCACGATCGGCCTGGACGGCGTCGGCTCCAGCTTCACGCTCGAGGGTCCCGAGGGGCTGGCGACGACCGCCGAGAGCCCGCTGCCGGGGCTGGTCAACGTCTCGAACGCCGCGGTGGCGATCGTCGTCGCGCACCGCGCCGGCGTGCCCCTTCCCGAGGCGGTCGCGGGCGTCGCCGGTGCGCACGCGATCCCCGGCCGGATGGAGCGGGTCATCGAGCGGGGCCCCGACCAGGCGCTCTGCCTCGTCGACTACGCGCACACCCCGGACGCCCTGACGCTCGCGCTCGAGGCGGTGCGGCCGATCACCAAGGGCCGCCTCGTCATCGTCCTCGGCTCGGACGGGGACCGTGACCAGGGCAAGCGTCCGATCATGGGGGAGATCGCGGCCCGGCTCGCCGACGTGGTCGTCGTCACCGACGAGAACCCGCGCTCGGAGGACCCGGCGACGATTCGCGCGTCGATCCTCGCCGGCGTCCGCCGGGTGCGCCCGGACCTGCGTGACGTCGTCGAGGTCACGCCCCGGTCCGAGGCCGTCCGCGTGGGCTTCGAGCTCGCCGTCGAGGGGGACACCGTCATCGTCACCGGGAAGGGCCACGAACCCACCCAGGAGATCGCCGGGGTGTTCCACAGGTACAACGACCGGGATGCCTACCGCGCTGCCGCCGCCGAGTCGTGGGCCGTCAGCCGGCGCCCGGACGGCGCCGTCGTCGTCGACTCCTCGCGGTCCGCCACCCCGGAGTCGACGCGGCGGGCGCTGCGTCGCCTCGTGCGCGAGCGGGAGCGGCGCGGGGCCAGCCGGGCGGTGGCCGTGCTCGGCGTCCCCGACGACCTCGGTGCGGTGCCCGTCGCCGACCTCGACGCCCTGGGCCGGACCGCCGTGCGCCTGGGCGTGCAGCAGCTCCTCGTCGTCGGCGATGCCGCGCGCGCGGTGCACGTCGGGGCAGTCCAGGAGGGCTCCTTCGACGGCGAGTCCCACCTCGTGCCCGACGCGGACGCGGCCCTGGAGTGGCTGGCGGGCAGGGTGCGGCCCGGCGACGTCGTGCTCGTCAAGGGCGGGCGTGCGGCCGGCCTGCGCACGGTGGCGGAACGACTCGCGGAGGTGACGCCGTGATCGCCGTCCTCCTCTCCGGCGGGTTCGCCCTGGTCA
The DNA here is from genome assembly GCA_023460255.1 of Actinomycetes bacterium. Lineage (GTDB taxonomy): Bacteria > Actinomycetota > Actinomycetes > Actinomycetales > Cellulomonadaceae > Actinotalea. The sequence continues at coordinate 1,901 of JAEWQZ010000317.1, read as the reverse complement.
TCGCGCTGCTGGCGACGCCCCTGTTCATCCGGCTGCTCGTGCGCAAGCAGTACGGCCAGTTCATCCGGCAGGACGGCCCGACCGCGCACTTCACCAAGCGCGGTACGCCGACGATGGGTGGCGTCGTCATCATCGCCGCGACGCTCCTGGGCTGGGCCGGGTCGAGCGTCGTCACCGGGAACGTGCCGAGCGCCTCGGCACTGCTGCTGCTCTTCCTCATGACGGGGCTCGGGTTCGTCGGGTTCCTCGACGACTACATCAAGATCTCGCGCCAGCGCAGCCTCGGCCTCAAGGCGCGGTGGAAGATCGTCGGCCAGGGCCTGGTCGGCATCACGTTCGCGGTCCTCGCGCTGCAGTTCCCGAGCGAGAACTTCCGCACCCCGGCGTCGACCCACGTGTCCTTCATCCGCGACACGGACGTGGACCTGGCGCGCTGGGGCGCGACCCTCGGCCTCGTGCTGTTCGTCATCTGGGCGAACTTCCTCATCACGGCCTGGTCGAACGCCGTGAACCTCACGGACGGCCTCGACGGGCTGGCCACCGGGGCGTCGCTGATCGTCTTCGGCGCGTACGTGGTGGTGGGGGTCTGGCAGTTCAACCAGCGCTGCACGTCGCTCGCGACCGCCGGGCCCACCTGCTACGAGGTCCGTGACCCGCTCGAGCTCGCGATGGTCGCCGCCGCGATCACCGGCGCCTGCTTCGGCTTCCTGTGGTGGAACGCCTCGCCCGCGAAGATCTTCATGGGCGACACCGGGGCGCTGGCCCTCGGCGGCGCGCTGGCGGGCCTGTCCATCCTCACGCGCACCGAGATGCTCGCCGCGATCATCGGCGGGCTCTTCGTCCTCGTCGTGCTCTCGGACGTGATCCAGATCGGCTTCTTCAAGATGACCGGCAGGCGGGTGTTCAAGATGGCCCCGCTGCACCACCACTTCGAGCTGTCGGGGTGGGGCGAGGTGACCATCGTCATCCGCTTCTGGATCATCGCCGGCCTCTTCGTCGCCGGCGGCGTGGGCCTGTTCTACGCGGAGTGGGTGACCGGTTGATGCACGGCGGACGGCCGGCCCTGGCCGGTCGGCGGGTCCTGGTCGCGGGTCTGGCCCGCACGGGGCGCGCCGTCGTGGACGCGCTCACCGCGCACGGCGCCGTCGTGACGACCCTGGACGAGCACGCTGACGCCGACCTCACCGACGCGTCGGCGGTGGACCCCACCCGGTACGACCTCGTCGTGCCCTCGCCGGGCTGGGCGCCGCACCGGGCCCCGATCGCCGAGGCGGTCGAGCGCGAGGTGCCCGTGTGGAGCGAGGTCGAGCTCGCGTGGCGGCTCCGGGTGCCGCGCGACGCCGGCGACGGGCCGGCGCCCTGGCTCGTCGTCACCGGGACCAACGGCAAGACGACCACCGTGGGCATGCTCGCCTCGATCCTGGCCGCCGCGGGGCACCGGACCGCCGCGGTGGGCAACGTCGGCACGCCCGTCGTGGGCGCGGCGACCGACCCGGCCCTCGATGTCCTGGCCGTCGAGCTCTCGAGCTTCCAGCTGCACTTCACCTCGTCCATGGCCGCGCACGCGGCGGCCGTGCTGAACGTCGCCCCGGACCACCTGGACTGGCACGCGGACATGGCGGAGTACGTGGCCGACAAGGCCCGCGTGTACCACCGGGCGGTGCTCGCCTGCGTCTACGACGCCGCCGACCCGCAGCTCGAGCGCCTCGTCGCCGACGCGGACGTCGCCGAGGGCGCCCGCGCCGTCGGGTTCACGCGCGGTGCGCCCGGGCCGGGCCAGCTGGGCGTCGTGGAAGGGATCCTCATCGACCGGGCCTTCCACGCCCCGCCCGACGACCCGCACCGGCAGCGCTCGGCCGCCGAGCTCGCCAGGCTGTCCGACCTCGCGCACCTCGCCGGGC
>JAEWQZ010000316.1 GCA_023460255.1 Actinomycetes bacterium | reverse complement strand
GTGGCCGCCCTCGGCCCGGGGGTCGCCGGGATCGCGGTCGGGGACGCGGTGGTGGGCGCCACCGGCATCGCGCAGGGCGGCTACGCCCAGTACGCGTGCGCACCTGCGGCCGGACTCGTCGGGCGGCCGGCGGCGATGTCCGACGCCGACGCGGTCGCCGTCGTCGAGGGAGGGCTCACGGCCCTGCCGTTCCTGCGCGACGGCGGACGGGTCACCCCGGGCCGCGCGGTGTGCGTGCACGGCGCGGCGGGCGCCGTCGGGAGCTCGGCCGTGCAGCTCGCCGTCGTCCTCGGGGCGGAGGTGACGGCCGTGTGCAGCGCTCGCAACGTCGACCTCGTCCGGTCGCTCGGCGCGACGCGGGTGGTGGACCGAACAGTGCAGGACGTCACGGGCCTCGACGCGCGGTTCGACGTGTTCTTCGACGCCGTCGGCACGCTGAGCCTGCGGCGGGTGCGTCACCTGCTCCGGCCCGGGGGCGTCTACCTGAGCACCGTCCCCACTGCCGCGATCGCGTGGCACACCCTCGCGGGTGTCGTGCCGGGCCGACGGAGGCGGGGGCGCCTGATGACCACGGGGCTGCGCTCCGCGCCGGCCAAGGCGGCGGACCAGGTGTACCTGCTCGAGCTGGCCGCGGCCGGACGCCTGCGCCCGGTGCTGGACCGCGCGTACCCGCTCGAGGGGGCCGCCGAGGCCCACACGTACGTCGAGACCGGGCGCAAGACGGGGACTGTCGTCCTGGTGCCCTAGGGGTCGGGCTCGGGGTGGCGAACGAGGGCCGACTCAGGCGCGTCGCCACAGGTCAGGTGCCCTGAGGCCTCGACGGCCGATATCCGGGTGACCCCGTCGCGCCGGGGGAGGAGACTGTCCGGAGCAGGCGGTGGGAGCGTTCCCCCCGAGCCGACCCTGAGTCCCCCGGGGGGCGTCTCAGGGACGGGTCCCGGGGCCTCCCTGATCCGCCGGTGAGCACGGTCCCGCCAGGATCGAGCCACCCGACGACGACGTCGACGCATCCACCCACAGCTTTGACGAAGGGACCTCCCGTGCGCCCAGTGACCGTCTACCCCCGAGGCGAAGGCGCCATCGCCTCAGCCCGTGGTCTCGTGAAGGTCTACGGCTCCGGTGAGACGGCGGTGCGCGCCCTCGACGGCGTCGACGTCGACTTCGCCGCCGCCGAGCTGACGGCGATCATGGGCCCCTCCGGGTCCGGCAAGTCCACGCTCATGCACTGCATGGCCGGCCTGGACACCATCACGGACGGCACGGTCGTCGTCGACGGCGAGGACCTCGCCCGGATGGGCCAGCGCGGACTGACCAGGCTCCGCCGCAACAAGCTCGGGTTCGTCTTCCAGGCGTTCAACCTCATCCCGACCCTGACGGCCGAGGAGAACATCACCCTGCCGCTGGACATCGCGCGCCGGCCCGTCGACCGGGACTGGTTCGACACGGTGGTCGACGCCGTCGGGCTGCGGGACCGCCTCGGCCACCGGCCCAGCGAGCTCTCCGGCGGTCAGCAGCAGCGGGTCGCGTGCGCCCGTGCGCTCGTCTCGCGGCCGTCAGTGGTCTTCGCCGACGAGCCGACCGGCAACCTCGACTCCCGCTCGTCGGGCGAGGTGCTGGGCTTCCTGCGGCACTCCGTCGACGTGCTCGGCCAGGCGGTCGTCATGGTCACCCACGACCCGTCGGCGGCCAGCTACGCGCACCGCGTCCTCTTCCTCGCCGACGGCCGGCTCGTCGGTGAGATCGTCGACCCGACGACGGAGGCCGTGCTCGACGCGCTCCGCGAGCTCGGCGTCGGCCGCCGCGAGGCCACCCCCGCGTCGCCCGAGGGCGCCGCGCTGGTCGGCGGACTGGCCGGTGGGCTGCGATGACGCGCGTCGCCCTGCGCGGGATCCGCAGCCACCTCGGCCGGTTCCTGCTCTCCATCCTGGCCGTGCTCCTCGGCGTCTCCTTCGTCGCCGGCACCTTCTCGCTGCGCGAGATGATGTCGAACACCTTCGAGTCGATCGTCGAGGCCGGCACCGACGCGGACACCTACGTCCAGGGCGTCGAGCTGAGCGCCGGTGTCGACCCCATGAGCGGCGGCACGAACGAGTCGTTCCCCCTCGAGATCGCCGACGTGCTCGCCGCCACCGGCGGCGTCGCCGGCGCGGTGCCCGACGTGAGCGGGCCGATCGTGCTCGTGGGCGCCGACGGCACCGCCGTGCTGAGCTCCGGCCCGCCGACCTTCGGCATGGCCGTGCACCCCGACGAGCGCGCGCTGAGCATCGTCGGCGGTCGCGCCCCGGCCGGCCCCAGGGAGATCGCCCTGGAGACGTCGGCGCTCGAGCGCTCCGGCCTGGCCGTCGGCGGGACGACGTCCGTCGTCATCGCGGGCGAGGTCCGCGAGGTGGAGGTCGTCGGCGAGGTCGGCTTCGCCGCCCCGATGGCCGGCGCCATCATGGTCGGGCTGGACCCCGAGACCGCTGCCGCGGCCTACGCGCCCGACGGGACGACGAGCCTCGTCGCGGTGTACGCCGAGGACGGCGTGAGCCAGTCCCGGCTCGCCGACGTCGTCGAGGACGCCCTCGCGGGCACCGCCGCCGACGGGTCGGTCGAGGTGCTCACCGGCGACCAGATGCGCGCCGCGGCAGCCGAGGAGTGGACGTCCGCGCTCGGCTTCATCTCGACGTTCCTGCTGGTCTTCGCCGGGATCGCGCTCTTCGTCGGCACCTTCATCATCAGCAACACCTTCGCGATGGTGGTCCGCCAGCGGCAGCGTGAGTTCGCGATGCTGC
>JAEWQZ010000315.1 GCA_023460255.1 Actinomycetes bacterium | reverse complement strand
GCCCTGCGACGGGCGTCGGGTCGGGCGACCGTTCGGCCGGCGGCGCCGCCGCGGGAGCGCGGCCGAGGCCGAGGATCCCGGCCGACGCCACGCCGGCGACGAGCAGCGCGGCACCCATCGCCACGCTCACGGCGACTGCGAACCGTCTCCTGCTCACGGACCCTCCTCTCCCCGATGGATCGGTGCACGGGGGGAGGGTCTTGAGGCCGCGGGGTGGCCGGTGCACAGCGCCCGGTCCGGTGGTCGAGACGGTGAGCCACCATGTGGACCTGGGACCAAAGACGTGACAGGGGCGGCGCGGAGCGCGTAGGCTGCCCGACGTGCAGATGACCGTTCTCGTACTCGGCTAGGCGCGGGCACCGACCCACCCAGCCAGGTCAGCCTGCGCCGCACCCCTCCCGCCCTCCGGGCCGAGGGGTTTTTTCATGCCCCCGGCTCGCGACATCTCACGACACGCACGACCAGCCTGACAGCACGGCACGGCACCACCGACGCAGCACCCGACAGGAGCAGACAATGGTCCAGGACCAGCAGCCGACCGCCCCGGCCGGCGCCACCCGTCCGCCGACCCCGACGCCCGCCGCGACCTCGGTCGCGCCCGGCGCCGCCCGCCCGGGCGTGACCCCGGCCGACCTCGCCCGGACCACCGTGGCCCACGGCGAGACCGTCACCGGTGCGCAGTCGATCGTGCGCTCCCTCGAGGCCGTCGGCGCAAAGGTGGTGTTCGGCATCCCCGGTGGCACGATCCTGCCGACCTACGACCCGCTGATGGACTCGCACGCGCTCCGGCACGTCCTCGTCCGGCACGAGCAGGGCGCCGGCCACGCGGCCGAGGGCTACGCGTACGCCACCGGCGACGTCGGCGTCTGCATGGCGACCTCGGGCCCCGGCGCGACCAACCTCGTCACGGCGCTCGCCGACGCCGCGATGGACTCGGTGCCGGTCGTGGCGATCACCGGGCAGGTCGGGGCGAGCCTCATCGGCACCGACGCCTTCCAGGAGGCCGACATCGTCGGCATCACGCTGCCGATCACGAAGCACAACTTCCTCGTGACGAACGCCGACGACATCCCGCGCACCATCGCGCAGGCGTTCCACATCGCGCGGACGGGCCGCCCCGGGCCGGTGCTCGTCGACATCGCCAAGTCGGCGCAGCAGGCGACGACGACGTTCAGCTGGCCGCAGTCCATCGACCTGCCGGGGTACCACCCGGTGACCAAGCCGCACGCCAAGCAGGTGCGGGAGGCGGCGCGGCTGCTCGCGACGGCGCGCCGGCCGGTGCTGTACGTCGGCGGCGGTACGGTCCGGTCGGGTGCGGCGGCCGAGCTGCGTCGGCTCGTCGACGCCAGCGGTGCGGCCGTCGTCACCACGCTGATGGCCCGCGGCGTCCTGCCGGACGACCACCCGCAGCACCTGGGCATGCCGGGCATGCACGGCACCGTGCCCGCCGTCGCGGCGCTGCAGAAGGCCGACCTCATCGTCGCGCTCGGCACGCGGTTCGACGACCGGGTCACCGGCAAGATCTCGTCCTTCGCCCCGCACGCCACGATCGTGCACGCGGACATCGATCCCGCGGAGATCGGCAAGAACCGGCGGGTGGACGTGCCGATCGTCGGCGACCTGCGGGAGGTCATCTCCGACCTGCTCCCGGAGCTCGAGCGCGAGCACGCCCAGCACGGCAAGCCCGACCTGGGCGCCTGGTGGCACCAGCTCGACGACTGGCGCGAGACCTTCCCCCTCGGGTACTCCGAGCCGGAGGACGGGCACATGGCGCCCCAGTACGTCATCCAGCGTCTGGGGGAGATCGCCGGGCCCGAGGCGATCTACGTCGCCGGCGTCGGCCAGCACCAGATGTGGGCCGCGCAGTTCATCAGGTACTCCCGACCCGGCGGCTGGGTGAACTCCGGCGGTCTGGGCACGATGGGCTTCGCCGTCCCGGCGGCGATGGGCGCGAAGGTCGGCGACCCCGGCCGGACCGTCTGGGCCATCGACGGTGACGGGTGCTTCCAGATGACCAACCAGGAGCTCGCCACCTGCGCGATCAACGACATCCCGATCAAGGTCGCGGTCATCAACAACTCCTCCCTCGGCATGGTCCGGCAGTGGCAGACGCTCTTCTACGAGTCCCGCTACTCCAACACGGACCTGCACACCGGCCACGGCACGGTGCGGATCCCGGACTTCGTCAAGCTCGCCGAGGCCTACGGCTGCGTCGGCCTGCGCTGCGAGAAGGCGGACGAGGTCGACGCGACCATCCGCCAGGCCATGGAGATCGACGACCGGCCGGTCGTGGTGGACTTCACGGTCTCGCGGGACGCGATGGTGTGGCCGATGGTCGCCGCGGGCGTGAGCAACGACGAGATCCAGTACGCCCGCGGGATCAGCCCGGCCTGGGACCGGGAGGAGTGATGCGCCGCATCGGGCTCCTCGGCGGCACGTCCTGGGAGTCGACGGTCGACTACTACCGGCTGCTCAACGAGGGGGCCCGGGACCGTCTGGGTGGCTCGCACTCCGCCGACCTGGTGCTGCGCTCGGCCGACTTCAGCGAGATCGAGGCGCTCCAGGTGGTCGACGACTGGACCTCGCTCGGGCGCCGTTACGCGCGGGAGGCGGCCGCCCTGGCGGGCGCCGGGGCCGAGGTGCTGGGCATCTGCGCGAACACGATGCACCTGCTGTACGAGGACGTGGCGGGCATCGGACTGCCGGTGGTGCACCTGGTGGACGCCGTCACGGACGCGGCCGCCAGGGCTGGGCACACGCGCGTCGGCCTGCTCGGCACGCGCTACACGATGGGGTCCCAGGAGCTCTACCCGGCCCGCATGGCCAGCCGCGGCATCGAGGTCGTCGTGCCGGAGCCGGACGACGCCGCCGAGGTGCACCGGGTCATCTACGCCGAGCTGGTCCGCGGGTTGGTGCTCGAGTCCTCCCGTGACGCGCTGGACGCCGTCGTGGCCCGCCTCGTCGACCGGGGCGTCTCGGCGGTGGTGCTCGGCTGCACCGAGCTCGGCATGGTCCTCGCCTCCGAGCGCAGCCCGGTACCCCTGCTCGACAGCCTCGCCATCCACGTCGACGCGCTGCTGGAGGCCGCCCTGGCCGAGCCGCCGGCGACGCCGTCACCCGACCGTCCGTCCCAGCCAGTCCTGAAGGAAGGTGCAGCATGAGCAGGCACACGCTGTCCGTGCTCGTGGAGAACAAGCCCGGCGTGCTCACCCGGGTCGCCGGTCTCTTCGCCCGACGCGCGTTCAACATCCACTCCCTCGCGGTGGGCCCCACCGAGCACGAGGAGATCTCCCGGATCACCGTGGTCGTGGACGTCGACGAGCTGCCGCTGGAGCAGGTGACCAAGCAGCTGAACAAGCTCATCAACATCATCAAGATCGTCGAGCTGGAGCCGGAGTCCTCCGTGCAGCGTGAGCTCCTCCTGGTCAAGGTCCGGGCGGACGTGTCGACGCGGTCGCACGTGCTCGAGGTCGTCTCGCTCTTCCGGGCGCACGTCATCGACGTCGTGCCGGAGGCAGTGACCATCGAGGCGACCGGCAGCCCGGGCAAGCTCGACGCCCTGCTCACCGCGCTCGAGCCGTTCGGGATCCGGGAGATCGTGCAGTCCGGCACCGTGGCCATCGGCCGCGGCGCCCGATCGATCACCGACCGCGCGCTGGAACGCGTGTCCCGCCCGGCCTGAGTCGGGCCACACTGTCCGCAGCATCCTGAACGACCCGCACGACCTGATCCGAACCGAGGAGACCTCCCGTGGCAGAGCTGTTCTACGACGACGACGCCGACCTGTCCCTGATCGCCGGCAAGAAGGTGGCGATCATCGGCTACGGCAGCCAGGGGCACGCGCACGCCCTCAACCTGCGCGACTCCGGCGTCGACGTGCGCGTCGGCCTGCGCGAGGACTCGGCGTCGCGGGCGAAGGCCGAGGAGCAGGGGCTGCGCGTGGTGACCCCGGCGGAGGCCGCGGCCGAGGCGGACGTCATCATGATCCTCGCGCCGGACCAGGTGCAGCGGCACCTGTACCGCGACGAGATCGCGCCGCACCTGGCCGAGGGCAAGGCCATCGTCTTCGCGCACGGCTTCAACATCCGGTTCGGCTACATCACCGCGCCGGACGGTGTCGACGTCTTCATGGTCGCCCCGAAGGGGCCGGGCCACATCGTGCGCCGCGAGTACGAGGCGGGCCGGGGCGTGCCGGTGCTCGTCGCCGTCGAGAAGGACGCGTCCGGGCAGGCGTGGGAGCTCGGCCTGTCGTACGCGAAGGCGATCGGTGGCCTGCGCGCCGGCGGTATCCGGACGACCTTCACGGAGGAGACCGAGACCGACCTCTTCGGTGAGCAGGCCGTCCTGTGCGGTGGCACGTCGCAGCTGGTCCAGTACGGCTTCGAGGTGCTGACCGAGGCCGGGTACCAGCCGGAGATCGCGTACTTCGAGGTGCTGCACGAGCTGAAGCTCATCGTCGACCTCATGATCGAGGGCGGCATCGCCAAGCAGCGCTGGAGCGTGTCGGACACGGCCGAGTACGGCGACTACGTGTCGGGCCCGCGGGTCATCGACCCGCACGTGAAGGAGAACATGCAGGCGGTGCTCGCGGACATCCGCTCCGGGGCGTTCGCCGAGCGGTTCATCGCCGACCAGGACGCCGGGGCGCCGGAGTTCAAGGCCCTGCGCGCCAAGGGCGAGCAGCACCCCATCGAGGGCGTCGGCCGCGAGCTGCGCAAGATGTTCTCCTGGATCAAGCCGGCCGACGCCGACTACACGGAGGGCCACGCGGCCCGCTGACGTCGGGTATGCGTCACGACGCGCACCATCCGCAGAAAGCGGCGCCCGGTACGGAACGCGGCGTCCGGGCGCCGCGTTCTGTACGTACCGCCGCGTTCTGCGGCGAGGGAGGGAGACAGTGCCGGTGACCGACGAGCCGGGTCGTGACGAGGCGACCGACGACGACGCGCTCGCCGACGAGGTCGTCGCGTTCTGGGAGGCGGCCCGGGCGCGGGCGAAGATCGGGCGGCTCCCCGTCGTGACGGGTGTCGGCGTCGCAGCCGCCATGGCCCCGCCGGCGTGGTCGTTCGGCGACAACCCGCGGCTCGCGGACGAGCTGCTCGCCCTCGTGCTGGCCGGACGCAAGACGGGGACGGCGACCGCGGTCCCGGAGCTCGATGCGACGGGCGAGGCGATGCCGCGCGTCGGCGAGCTGTCGATCATCCTGGACGGGGCCGGGCACCCGCGGGCGCTCATCCGCACGACGGGCGTCCGTGTCGTCCGCCTCGGGGACGTCGACGAGGAGTTCGCAGCGAGCGAGGGGGAGGGCGACGGCACGCTCGCGAGCTGGCGGACGGACCACGAGCGGTACTGGGGACGAACCCTGGCGGGGACGGGCACTCCCATCGACGACGAGCTGCCGGTGATCTGCGAGACCTTCGAGCTGCTCTACCCGCAGGCGCCCGGTCGGCACCGATGAAAAGGGTCACCGTACGAGACGTTCTGTCCCGCCAGGTGGACGAGGACTAGGGTCGGGGCATGGAACGCAGCGTGCGGCTCGCCGTCGTCAGAGGCGACGGGATCGGGACCGAGGTGGTCGAGGAGGGCCTGAAGGCCCT
>JAEWQZ010000314.1 GCA_023460255.1 Actinomycetes bacterium | reverse complement strand
AACCGTGAGTTCAACATGATCACGGCCGAGAACGAGATGAAGATGGACGCCACCGAGCCCAACCAGAACCAGTTCAACTACAGCCAGGGCGACCGGATCGTGAACTGGGCGCGCCAGAACGGCAAGCAGGTCCGCGGTCACGCGCTGGCCTGGCACTCGCAGCAGCCCGGCTGGATGCAGAACATGTCCGGCTCGCAGCTGCGCCAGGCCATGCTCGACCACGTCACGGCCGTCGCCACGCACTACCGCGGCCAGATCTACGCCTGGGACGTCGTCAACGAGGCCTTCGCCGACGGCAGCTCCGGCGCCCGCCGCGACTCCAACCTGCAGCGCACCGGCAACGACTGGATCGAGGCCGCCTTCCGGGCCGCCCGCGCCGCCGACCCGAACGCGATCCTCTGCTACAACGACTACAACACCGACAACTGGAGCCACGCGAAGACCCAGGCCGTGTACAACATGGTCCGCGACTTCAAGGCCCGCGGCGTGCCGATCGACTGCGTCGGCTTCCAGGCCCACTTCAACTCGGGCAACCCGGTGCCGTCGAACTACCACGAGACCCTGCAGAACTTCGCCGACCTCGGCGTCGACGTGCAGATCACCGAGCTCGACATCGAGGGCTCCGGCAGCTCGCAGGCCCAGCAGTACCAGGGCGTCATCCAGGCCTGCATGGCCGTCTCCCGCTGCACCGGCATCACCGTGTGGGGCGTGCGCGACTCCGACTCGTGGCGCGCCAGCGGCACCCCGCTGCTCTTCGACGGCTCGGGCAACAAGAAGGCCGCCTACACCTCGGTCCTCAACCAGCTGAACTCCGGCCAGGGCAACCCGGCCAACCCGGGCACCAACCCGACGCCGACGCCCACGCCGACGCCGACGCCCACCGCCACGCCGACGCCGACGCCCACCCCGACCCCCACGAACCCGGGCACCTCGAGCTGCTCGGCGACGTACTCCGAGGGCCAGAAGTGGAACGACCGGTTCAACGGCACCGTGACGATCCGCAACACCGGTTCGACGGCCATCACGAGCTGGACCTCGAACGTCATCGTCCGGTACCCGCAGCGGATCATCGCCACGTGGAACGGCTCGCCGACGTGGCCGGACCAGTACCGGATGGTCATGCGGCCCGCCGGCAACGGCTACCTCGCACCGGGCGCGACGACCTCGTTCGGCTTCACCGTGCAGCACGGTGGCAACTGGACGTGGCCGTCGATCAGCTGCAACGTCGGCTGATCGCCCGCACCTCGTAGCACGTCCCCGGTCCGGGCGGAGCACGTCCGGACCGGGGACGCTCCAGACGGAGGTGGGGGGCCCGTCCGGGGTCGCCCCTGGGGGGGCCACCGCGTCAGGCACCGGGCCGGGCGGACCCGGTGCCGACGTCGTCCCCCGTGTCCCGGCCGCTGACGCGGGCCGGGGACCGGCAGGTCGGGGGGCGACGGAGCCAGTGGCGGGGGCCGGGCAGGGGGCGGCTCCCGCCGGCGGCCTCAGATGGTCAGGCCGCCGGGTCGGCTCACGACCACGGCCAGTGCCAGCCCCCCTCCCACGGCCAGCGCCAGTCCCACCACGGCCGCTGCTGCTGGTCGTCGACGAGCACCGCGACGGTCCGCGCGGGCACCGTCACCGTCCCGGTCGCCCGGTCCCACGTGGTGTCGCGCACGACGTCGTCGCTGCCGCGTGCCTGGACCGACGACAGCGCGTACCTGTCACCCGCCAGCTCGGCGATCGGCACGCTCACCTCGTCGGGCGTCGCGTTGAGCACGACGAGCACCCCGTCGAGCCGCCGGTCGACGTCGCGGCCGACGGTGTCGTCGATCCGCATGACGACCACGCCGGGGTCCGCGTCCGGCCCGCTGCCCGGGAAGCTCACCTTCTGCTCGATCAGCCCCGCGTCGCCGAGCCGGAACAGCTCGGTCGAGAAGCGCAGCCGCAGCAGGTCCTGCGCCGCGGCGGTGGCGGTGGACACGTCCTCGGCGGTCGGCTGCAGGGCCGGGTCGGCGAGCAGCGGCTGCTGGAACGGCCACTTCGCCTCGTTGTCGGCCGCCGGCGGCAGGCCGTGGCCGAACCCGTTGTCCGCGCCCGTCCAGTCCAGCGTGTTGAACCAGTCCCCGGAGTTGTAGGAGTTCCGGTCGAGCGACTTGCTGCGCAGCAGGTCAGCGCCCGCGTGCCAGAACGACGGGGTCTGGGCCAGCGCCGTCGTGGCCAGCGACAGGGTGTTCATCCGCACCCGCTCGTCCATCGGGGTGTCCGTGGGGAGCTTGAGCGTCAACGCGTCCCACAGGGTCTCGTTGTCGTGGGCGTCGACGTAGGTGATCACCTCCTCCGGCGAGGTGGCGTACCCGGCGGGCTGACCGTTGTAGTCCAGCTCGGCGCCGGTCTGCACGACGCCGGCACTGGTCAGGAACGCGTAGTCCCGCAGGTTCCCGGCCAGGCCGAGGCGGACCAGGTCGGCGGCGTGCTGCGCCCGCGCGAGCTGGGCCGCCTCGTCGCCGTTCACGGGCGCACCGTTCGGGTCGACGTACGCGCCCGAGCCGAAGCCCTGGATCCGCGGGTCCTCGTCGAACGGGCCGCCGCCGCGGACGGCGTCGCGCAACCGGTCGCTGAACGTGCCGATCCCGGTCCCGCCCAGCTGGCCCTGCGTGGCCTGGGTGAACAGACGGTTGTCCGCCACCTCACCGAAGTTCCAGCCCTCGCCGTACAGGTACACGCGCTCGCCGTCGACGCCGTCGCGCCACCTGTCGAGCTCGTCGAGGGCCGCCCGCACCGCGAGCATCGTCTCCCGCGAGTGGTGCCCCATGAGGTCGAAGCGGAAGCCGTCGACCTTGTAGTCCCGCGCCCACACGACGACCGAGTCGACCATCATCTTCTCGGCCATCGCGTGCTCGGTGGCGATGTTCTGGCAGCAGGTGGAGGTCTCCACCGCGCCGACCGCGTTGAGCCGGTGGTAGTAGCCCGGCACGACGCGGTCGAGGACCGACAGGTCGTCCTGCCCGCTCGAGTTGGTGTGGTTGAACACCTGGTCGAGCACCACCTGGAGCCCGTCGGCGTGCAGCGCACCCACCATGGTGCGGAACTCCGCGACCCGGGCCCCGCCGTGCGGGTCGGTGGCGTAGGAACCCTCCGGCGCCGACCAGTGCAGGGGGTCGTAGCCCCAGTTGAACCCGTCGGCGTCGCGGATCGGGTCGATGCAGGCCTGCTGCTCCGTCGAGTCCGGAGCGAACGACTCGAGGTCGCACGGCGGCGTCGCCTGGGCGCTGCGGTCCTCCTCGATGGTCGCGATGTCGAACGTCGGCAGGAGGTGCACGGTCGTAAGACCGGCGTCGGCGAGGTCGCGCAGGTGCTCACGCCCGTCGCTGCCCCGCTGTGCGAAGGCGAGGTACGTGCCCCGCAGGTTCGCCGGCACCGTGAGGTCGCCGATGGAGAAGTCCCGCACGTGGAGCTCGTAGATCGTCTGGTCCACGGGCTCGACCACCGGCTGCTTCGCGAACCGCCACTCACGCGGTGCCAGGTCCCGGTCGTCGAGGTCCACCAGCACCGAGTGCGTGGAGTTGACGGTCAGCGCCACGGAGTACGGGTCGGTCACCCGGTTGACCTCGACGGCGTCGGTGCTCGGCGCGTAGACGGTCACCTCGAACAGGTAGGCGTCGTCCTCCCAGGTCGGGTGCCCGCGCACCGTCCACGTGCCGTCGTCGGCCCGCACCATCTCGTGGCGCACGGGCTCGGCCGTCAGGTCGACGGCGGTGCTGCGGCCCGGTGCGTCCGGCCAGCGCAGCAGGACGACGTCCTGGGCCGTCGGGGCCCACACCGCCAGCGTCGGCCGGTGCCCGTGCCCCCACGTCGCGCCGAGGGCACGGTCGGCGGCGTCGGCGGCGAACAGGTCGTCGAGGACGCCGGGGACCTGCACGCCGGTCACCGCGGTGAGGGTGTCGTCGCCGGCGTCGTACTGCCCGACGAGGAGCTCGCCGCGCAGCCACGCCTCGACCTCGGACCGGCTCGCGTCGACGCCGAGCGCGACGTAGCCCGCGAGCTGGGGGAACCGCTCGAGATGGTCCTCGGTGAGCCCGCCGGGCACGAGGGTCAGGTCGGTCGCCTCGCCGCCCTCGACGGCCCCGTCGGCCACCTCGAGGGAGCCGTCGGGCGCGCGGTGCAGCCGCCACTCGAGGTCCGCCGCGTCGGCCCCGCCGAGCAGGTCGGCCGGCCAGGCCATCGTGCCGGCGTCGACCCAGTGGGCCTGCTGCTGGCCGAGGCCGGGCAGCGGTGGGTCGGACACCTCGATCGTCAGCACGTGCGTGGCGATGTCGTAGGTGAACGTCACAGGCTTGCCGCCCGGGGCGCTGAACGGGATGTTCGCCCCGCCGGGCGCCCCGCCGACGCCGTAGTTCTCGTCCCAGGACCTGTCGTGGGCGACCTTGACCTCCCACGCCCCGGCCGGGATCGCCGCCGTCGTGTACGTGTGGACGCCGTCACCGTCGGGGTCCTGGAGCGACGTGACCAGGCACTCCGGCTGCCAGTCGCCCGGGCAGCCGACCTCGCTCTGGTAGCTGCCCGGCAGGGTGATCAGCGGCCCCTGCGCGCTCGAGGTGAACCACTTCGTGGCGTCGTCGTAGACGAACGTCACGGCCGTCTCCGCGGCAAGCGTGAACGGCACGTTGTCGCCGCCCGGCACGCCGCCGGCGCCGTAGTTCTCGTCCCACGAGCCGTTGATGGCGATCTTGTAGAGCCAGTCGCCGGCCGGGACGGTGAAGGTGCCCGCGTAGACGCCGTTGCCGACGTGCGGCAGGCGGATCGCCTCGCACTCGGGCTGCCAGTCACCCGGGCAGCCGAGCTCGGAGTTGAGCGTGCCGGGGATGGAGACGGTGATGTCCGTGCGCCCCGTGCCGGGCCCGGGCTCCTCGGGGTCGTCCGGCACGACGCCGTCGACGGCGAGGCCGACCGAGCCGTAGGTCGACGCGGCCAGGCGTGTGCCCGCGGCGTCGGTGGTGACGGCGCGGTACTCGACGAGCGCGCCGGCACGCAGGCCGGCGACGTCGTGGAACACCCGCGGCGTCGTGGTCTCCGCGGTGCCGAGCGGCGTCCACTCGTCCGAGCCGACGAGCCGGTACGCGAAGGACGTCTGCGCCCACACGTCGTCGACGTCGGCGCGCACCGGCGTCAGGCCGGACAGCGCGGCACCCGGCGTCGGGAGGTCGACGACGATCTGGTTCGCGCCCGCGGCGACGTCGGCATCGGCCACCAGCACCACGGCCGACAGGGCCGGGACGGCGAGGGTGACCAGTCCGTCGGCGTCGGCGGTGACGGCGGCGTGGCCGCCGAGGAGCGACGTGAAGCCGGCGCCCGGCGTCAGCGTGTCGACGGTGACGGTCGCGGACGCCGTGGCGTTGTTCACGGCGACGAGGTGCTCGACGCGCTCGTCGGCGTCGACGCGCGAGAACGCGTACACCGAGTCCTCGCCCGGGCCCGTGACCGGACGCTCGATCTGCGCGCCGCTCTCCAGCGCCGGCGTGCCCGCCCGCAGGTCGGCGAGCGCCGCGATGTGCTCGTAGAGTTGCGCGTCGGTGTCGAACCTGTCGACGGAACCGACGGCCTCGCCGGTGAGCAGCTGCTGGGAGGTGTACTCCTCGACCTGCGAGGCGAAGAGGGTCTGCCGGGCGCTCTTGTCCCCGCCCAGCCCCACGAAGCCCTGCTCGTCGCCGTAGTAGACGACCGGCTGCCCGCGCGTGAGGTACATCAGGGAGTGTGCGAGCTCCGAGCGCGCCAGGCCGTCGCCGTCGCCGGCCACGAAGTAGCCGATCCGGCCCATGTCGTGGTTGCCGAGGAACGTCGGCAGGGCCGAGGCGCTCGTCGTCGGGGTCGTGTACATGTCGTCGCCGGCGAAGAGCTGGCGCAGGGCGTCCGGGCTGAAGCCGCGCGCGAACGTCGACGCGGCGGACTGGAACGTGAAGTCGAGCACCGAGTTCATGTCCGTGCGGCGCACGTACGGGGAGAGCTTGGCCGGGTCGGCGTCGTACACCTCGCCGAACATGAAGAACTCCGGCTTGCCCGCGGCGTGCGCGTAGTCGAGGACCTCGGTGGTCCACTCCTCCCAGAACTCGAAGTTCACGTGCTTGGCCGTGTCGATGCGGAAGCCGTCGATGCCCAGGTCGATCCAGTCGGTGTACACCTCGACGAAGCCGTCGACCACCGTCGGGTGCTCGGTCATGAGGTCGTCGAGCCCGGAGAAGTCGCCGTAGGTGGTCGACTCACCGCTGTAGGTCGAGTTGCCGCGGTTGTGGTACAGCGTGACGTCGTTGAGCCACGCGGGGACCTTGACGTCGGCGTCGGCGGGGTCGACGACGGGCGTGTAGGGGAAGGACGCCACCGGGTCGAGCACCGGGAAGTCGTCGCCGCCCGCGTAGTCGGCCGGGTCGAAGGGCGTCACGCCGTCGGCCAGGTAGTACGGGCTGGTGGCCTGGTCGATGTAGGAGTACTGGCCCTCGGCGTAGGCGATCACGTCCGCCGTGTGGTTGGTGATGATGTCGAAGTAGACCTTGATCCCGCGGTCGTGCGCGTCGTCGATGAAGGCCTCGAGCTCGGCGTTCGTGCCCAGGTGGGGGTCGATCTGGGTGAAGTCGGTGATCCAGTACCCGTGGTACCCGGCGGACACGTCGGCGCCCGTGCCCTGGACCGGGCGGTTCTTGAACGACGGCGTGAGCCAGATGGCGCTGGCGCCGAGGCCCTCGATGTAGTCGAGCCGGTCACGCAGGCCGGCGAGGTCGCCGCCCAGGTAGAAGCCCTTGTCGGTGGGGTCGAAGCCCGTCTCGAGACGGTCGCCGGTCAGGCCTCCCGTGTCGTTCGTGGGGTCGGCGTTGGCGAACCGGTCGGTCATCACGAAGTAGAACTGCTCGGTCGACCCGGCCTGGCGGACCGGCTCGGCGACCAGCGCGTCGTCGGCCGCGGTGTACTCCCCGGCCAGGTCGAGGGGCACCAGGGCCGTGCGGTGCGTGGTGTCGTCGTAGACGACGCGCAGACGGGCGGGCCCACCGAGCTCCAGGGGCGCGTTGTCGGCGCCGCCGTCGCGGCCGTAGGACTCGTCCCAGGTGTCGTTCAGCGCGACCTTGTACTCCCAGCGCCCGCCCGGGACCGTGAACTCCGCGGCGAAGATGCCGGGCTCGCCGGTGGGCTCGAGCTCGGTGAAGGTGCAGTCGGGCTGCCAGTCGCCGGGACAGCCGAGCTCGGACTGGAGGTCGCCGACGAGCGCGGCGCTGACCGCGGCGGCGGCCGACGTCGTGGGGACGAGCACCACCGCGCCCACGAGGCTGACGCCGAGCGCCGTGGCCGCGGCGACCGCCGTCCGGGCCGGCAGCCTCCTCGGGCTCCGGGCGGATGGTGCGGGTACGGGTCGAGCTGCCGCGGACATGGGACCCCCTCGTCGCCAACTGCGGATTTTCACCCGGGTGAAGTGCCGGTGGGCGGACTGTAACCGCTTGCAGCAAGATCCAGCAATGGGATGACTGGAGCCGATGCGAGACGGGGAGGCGCCGGCACCGCCCACGGAGCAGGATGAGAGCCATGGACGACGAGCTCATCGCCCTCGAGGACCAGGGCTGGCAGGCCCTGCTCGCCGGCGGGGGCGGCGTCGTCGCCTTCTACAACTCGGTGCTCGACACGCAGATCACGATGCTGCTGCCCGGCGGCCTGACGATCACGAGCCGCCCGGCCGCCCTCAAGGCCATGTCCGGGGCCCCCTGGGACTGGTACCACCTCACCGGCTGGGCGGTGCAGCACGTCACCGACGACGTGGCGATGGTGACGTACTCCGCCAGTGCGCACCGCGGCGAGACGCTCTACTCCGCGCTCGTCTCGAGCCTGTACGTCCGGCGTCCCGGCGGCTGGCGCCTCGCGTTCCACCAGCACACGCCCACCTAGGCGGGCCGGCGCCCCGGGCGCTCAGTCGGTGCTGAGGTGCCCGGAGAAGAACGCCACGTAGTCGGTCGCGAAGTCGGCGTCGAGGGCGTGCGGGCCGTCGAACGGGCGCTCGGTCGCCGGCACGCCCCTGTCCAGGAGGAGCTCCACGAGGTACGCGGAGCCCTGGGGGATCCACGGGTAGCCGTCCCGTGTCCCGTAGCTGATCCGCACGCCCGTCAGACGGTCGGCCCGGGCGAGGTGGTCGGCCACCTTCTGCTCCAGCGCGCCGTACCCCGCCTCCCACGCAGCCACCGCGACCGGGTCCTGCTCCTCGAGCGGCACGTCCGGGTCGATGGGCAGGTGGTGCGGGTAGGGGGCGTCGGGGTCGGGCGCGAACGCGGCGCCGTAGCAGGCCCACGCCCGGTTGGACCGCAGGAACTCGGCGAGCCCGTCCTCCGGACGCAGCAGCCCGGGCGACGCGGCGTACAGGGCCGAGAAGACGTCGGCGTGCCGCAGCCCCACGTTCACGGTGCCCGACCCGCCCATCGAGAACCCCGACAGGCCCCGCGCGGCGGCCTCCGGCACCGTGCGGTAGGTCGCGTCGACGTGCGCGACGAGGTCGACGACCAGCGCGTCCTCGGCGTTCCCCGTCACCGGCGAGTTCGTGTAGAAGGTGTTGCCGATCGAGCTCGCACCGTCGACCTCCACGACGATGAGCTCGCGCATCCCCTCGGCCAGCATGGCGTCCCACATCATGCTCGTGTACCCGCGCAGCCGGCCTACGGGCTCGTCGGCGCCGGCGAGGTAGAAGACGACGGGGTACCGGGCGTCCGAGGTGTCGTACGACGGCGGCAGGTGCACCACGATGTCGCGCTCCGCCGGGTCACCGAGGATGTTGTTCGCCAGCGACGGGGTGTCCACCGTCTCCTCGACGGAGCGGCCGTGCAGCTCGGTCGCAGGCGTGGGTGTCGGCCCGTCCGCGCCGCCTCCCGCACCGCCCCCTCCTGTGCAACCCGCCGTCGGCAGCACGGTGACGGCGAGCGCGAGCGTCGCCGCGACAACCCCTGCCCGCCGCATCGTCCTCCCTCGTCGGACGGGATCGTAGGCTCCCGCGCGGCCGGTCGGGAGCGGTTTCGATCACGGTTCGGCGACTCCGGGAAAGGGCGCGACAGTGGAGTGGCGGTGGCGGGCGTCGGGGGGCGTCGGCGGGCGGGTGGGCGTCAGCGGGCGGCGAGCAGCGCGGCGAGGCGGTCCGACGCGCGGGCGCGCGCGGCGGCGTCGGGCAGCTCAAGGGCGACGACCTTGTCCCGGGCCGTCGCCCCTGCCACCAGCTCCACGTGGCGGCGGCGGAGCCCGAAGGCGTCGGCGACGGCCACCAGCGCGGCCTCCGTCGCGGCGCCGTCGACCGCGCGCGCCGAGACGGCGACGA
>JAEWQZ010000313.1 GCA_023460255.1 Actinomycetes bacterium | reverse complement strand
CGTGACGGGGTCCGCCCCCAGGCCGACCTGTGCGGTCAGCCGGCCCACGACAGCCGCACCCGCCTCGGCGCCGAGCGCCTCGGCCGCCAGCTCGGCGGCTCGCCGCACCGCCGTCGCGGAGTCCGCGCAGCGGCTCACGGAGGCGACGAAGCCCACCAGGGCGTCGGGGCTGCGCACGGCCTTCGTCATGGCGTGGCAGGGCGGGTCGTAGGCACGTCTTCCCATCGGAGGCGGGCGGCAGCGGGTGAGCGTTCCGGGTCGGGCGAGCGGGTGAAAAGGGGGCGCCGACCTGTGCCTGCGCCTCAGACGTCCACGAGCCGCAGCTGCACGTGGGCGCGATCCCCGACCGACAGTCCTTCGGCGTGCCGCACGGCTCGCTTGAGGGGGAGCACGAACGTCCGTCGGCGCGCGTCGGGGAAGACGGAGGTGCGCCAGGTGGTCGCGCCGATGGTGACCTCGACCCGCAGCGAGCCGAAGCCCCGGGTGACGTGCTCGCCCGCCTCCAGGATGTCGTCAGCCACCTCCGGCGGCAGGGCGACGAAGATCCAGGAGTCGGCCTGCCGGGCGTCCCACTGCCACAGCTCGCCCGTGAACTCGACGGTCACGTGCGCATGCTGCCACGCCGGTCCGACGAGCGTGCGACGGGGCGCGGTCCGCCGTGGCAGGATACGAATCGATTCGACCGATGCCGCAGCGTCGCCACCCCGGAGGTCCCCGTGCCGTTCCGCTCCGTGCTCCTCAACGTCCGCGACGTCGCCGCGTCCGTCGAGTTCTACCGCCGCTACCTCGGCGCCGTGCCCGTGCGGGTCTCGGCCGACTCCGCCGAGCTCGACGTCGTCAACGGCACGCTCCGGCTCACGCGCGTGGGTGACGACGCCCCGGCGACCACCTGGCGCGACGACGACCGCCAGCGCGGCTTCCGGCACGTCGGCTTCAAGGTCGCCCGCCTGGAGCCGTGGACCGACCCGCTGCACGCGGCCGGGGTGCGCTTCCACCTCGAGCCGTGCTCCGCCGTCGGCGGCCTGCGCATCGCCTTCTTCTACGACCCCGACGGCACGCTCCTGGAGTTCGTCGAGCGCAACCCGGAGTACGACGAGGTCCTCGACGCGGACCTGGTCGCGGCCGAGCGGGCCGTCCCCGCGCCCGACCGCCCGCGGCTCGACCACGTCGCCCTGACGGTGCCCCACGTCCCCGCCGCCGTCGCCCGGTGGCGCCGGCTCGGCTTCCACGCGTTCGGCACGCTCGTCCCGCCGGGTGACGAGCGCGGCCTGCACATCACCGACCTGCGCGGCGGGGAGACGGTCCTGGAGCTGTTCGCCTTCGCCGACCCCACCGTCGCCCGCGAGCCCCAGCTCGGGGCCGCGGGCTTCCAGGCGGCGGTCGTCGACGGCGCCGACGTGCCGGCCGGCGTCGTGCCGGAGGGCTTCACGCCGGTGGGCGACGGGCCCGACGGCTCCGCCGTTCTCGCCGACGACGACGGCCTGCTCGTGGTCCTCGACGCGGCGACGGGCTGAGCGCTTGACCTGACCACGGCTTCACACCCGACCGTGGTGGGCATGACACGCACACCCGCCCCCGTCCCGTCGCCCACGCGCTCGCTGCGCCGCACGTTCGTCCACGACCACGTCGTCCTCGCCCCGCCGGACGCGATCTTCCCCCTGCTGTGCCCGGTACGGGAGTACGAATGGATCCCGACATGGGAGTGCAGGCTCGTGCACGCCGAGAGCGGTGTCGCCGAGCACGGCTGCATCTTCACGACGGGCTTCGGCAACGGGGAGGAGACGTGGGTCTGCACGACGTACCGCCCGCCGACGGCGATCGAGTACACCCGGTTCGCCGACGAGGGATGGGTGGCGATGCTCGGCCTCAGCCTGGCACCGGCCCCGGGTGGCACGCTCCTGAGCGTGCGGCAGATGTTCACGGCGGTGACGCCCCAGGGGCAGGCGGCGGTGGCCGCGATGAGCGAGGACACCGAGCGGGGGGTGTGGGACGACCTGTCCCGCCTCGCGGGCGTGTGGTGGGAGACGACGGGGCGGACGGCGAGCTGACCGTCGGCCGGCTGGCCCGGCGGTTCGGCCTGGCCCGCAGCACGCTCCTGTACTACGACCGGATCGGCGTGCTGCGCCCTTCGGCCCGCTCGGCCGCGGGCTACCGGCTCTACGACGCCGGCGACGTCGAGCGGCTCGCCCGGGTCTGCCACTTCCGGGAGGTCGGGCTGCCGCTCGACGTCGTGCGCGGCCTGCTCGACGGTCCGGACGACGTGGCGTCGGCGCTGGCCGAGCGGCTCGCCGCGCTGGACCGGCAGGCCGCGGAGCTCGAGCGACAGCGGCAGGCGAGCCTGGCCTACCTCGGCGGCGACGGGACCCGGCGGGCGGAGCAGTTCACGGCGCTGCTCGCCGCGGTCGGCGTGGACGCCGACCAGCGGGCGCGCTGGCACGCCGCGTTCGAGCAGGCCGACCCGGCGGAGCACCAGGCGCTGCTGGAGTTCCTCCGGCTGCCGCCCGGGGCCGTCAGCCGGATCCGCGAGGCGTCGCGGACGGGTCAGCGACGCTCGAGGAGCATCAGCGTCTCGTAGTGCGCCGTCTGCGGGAACATGTCGAGCACCCGCCCGCGGACGGGGACCAGCGACGGCATCGCGGCGAGGTCGCGCGCCAGCGACGCCGCGTGGCAGCTCGAGTAGACGACGTTCCGGACCCCCGACGCGTCGAGCCAGCCGGCGAGGTCGCCGATCCCGCGCCGCGGCGGGTTGACGATCACGAGGTCCGGCACCGACCCGGCCGCGCGGGCGAGGGCCGCGGCGTCCCCCACGACGAACCGCACGCCGCTGCGCCCCGACCGGGCGGCGGCGTCGGTGGCGGCCGCGACGGCCTCGGCGCTCGTCTCCACGCCCAGCACCTGGCGCGAGCCGTCCGCGACCCGCAGCGCGAACCCGCCGACGCCGCAGTACAGGTCCCACACGGACGACGGCGCGGCCTCGTCGACCCAGGCGGCCGCCTGGCGGTAGAGCTGCGCGGCGACGGCCGTGTTCGTCTGGAAGAAGCTCTGCGGACGGAGCAGGAGCTCGACGCCGTCGACCCGCATCGTCAGGGTCGCGTCCCGGGTGAGCACCTCCTCGCGCTCGCCCTCCAGCACGGCGGCCGGCCGGGGCTGGACGTTCAGGGTCACCACCCGCACGCCGGGCAGCGCGCGCAGGAGCCACGGCAGGTGCTTGCGCAGGCGTGCCAGCGGCTCGGTGGACCGGCACACGAAGCGCATCATCAGCTCGCCGTCGGGCGACTCGGTGGCGAGCACGTACTTGAGCTCGCCGCGCCTCGCCCCGACGTCGTACGGCTCCAGGCGCGCCCGCGTGACGAAGCCGGCCAGGACGGCGAGCGCCGCCCGCAGGCCCGGCGTGTGCAGCGGGCACCCGCGCAGGTCCACCGGGCGACCGACCTCGTCGAGGATGCCGAGGACCGGGTGGTCCGCGGTCCCACCGACGACCATCTTCGCCTTGTTGCGATACCCCTCCTCGGCGCTCGCCACGGGGGGCAGCCAGGACGGTCCGGGCAGCAGCGCGGCGACGTGCGCCTGCTTCGCGGCGAGCTGATCGGCGTACGGCCGGGTGAGCCAGGTGCACGAGCGGCACACCCCCGCGTCGTGGTAGTCGCAGCGCACCGTCACATCGCCCGGGCGAGGCTGCGCCGCAGCAGCCACGCCCCGAGCGCCAGGAGCACCGCCGCGTACCCGGCGAGCACCCCGAGCTCGGGAAGGATCTCGACGAGCCCGCGCCCGTGCCGCTGCACGTCGGCCAGGGCCTCGGCGGCCCAGGAGTGCGGGGTGAAGAGGGCGATCGTCCGCAGGCCGTCGGGGAACAGCTCGATCGGGTACATCGTGCCGCCGAGCGCCCCCAGCACCAGGCCGACCCCCACGCCGACGCCGCCCGCCGCGGCGTCGTTGTCGATGACCGAGCCGATCACCATCGCCGCGCCGGCGGCGACCGAGCCGAACACCACGAGCACGAGCAGCGTGAGGGCGATGTTGCCCCAGTCCACGCCGAAGAGGAGCGCCGTCGTCGCCACGATGTACCCGCCCTGCACGACGGCGATGACGAGCCGGCCCAGCGCCTGCCCCGCCACCGCCTGCCCCGTGGACACCGGCGCCGCCATCGTCCGCCGGGTCACGCCGAGCCGGCGGGACTGGATGAGCGTCGTCGCGCCGGCCAGCGAGATGAGGAAGACGAAGACGAGCAGCTGCGATGCGGCGCCGTAGTCGAACTGGCCGAGCCCGGCGAACTCCTGGGCGATCTCGGACACGTTCGTGACCTCGATGCGGGCCGGCTGCACGAGCCCGCCGGCAGTGGCGAGGGCGGCCCGGGCCGCGTCCGGCGGCACCCCGGCCTCGACCAGCGCCGTCGCCTGCCCCTGGGTCAGGGCGAGGGCGTCCAGCGCGGTCTGCACCCGTTGCCCCGTGGCCTGCGACAGCGCCTGGTTGCCCATCACGAGCTCGACGGCGAGGTCGTCCCCGGCGAGGTAGGCGGCCTGTGCCTCGTCCGTCACCACCACCGCGACGTCGGCCCGGCCACGTGCCACGAGCTCGCGGCCCTCCCTCGCCCCGACGCGGCTCACGCCGAGGTCCTCGGCCTCGAGCGTGGCGACGAGGTCGCGTCCAAGGTCACCGCGGGCGCCCGTCAGCGCGACGCTGCCGCCACCGGAACCCCCGAACTGGGCGCCGATGAACAGGACGAGGAGCAGCGGGAAGATGAAGACGAAGAAGATGTTGGAGCGGTCCGCCAGGAACCGCTTCAGCTCGACGGCGGTGATCGCCAGCGCGACCCT
The DNA here is from genome assembly GCA_023460255.1 of Actinomycetes bacterium. Taxonomy (GTDB): domain Bacteria; phylum Actinomycetota; class Actinomycetes; order Actinomycetales; family Cellulomonadaceae; genus Actinotalea. The sequence goes on along the minus strand of JAEWQZ010000313.1, from coordinate 4,174 downwards.
CATGCGGCCGCCCCCCGGTCCGGGATGAGCCGCGAGGCCAGCGTCGCCAGGACGGCGAAGCCGAGCATCACCGCGACCGGCCCGCCGATGTCCGCCAGCCCGCCGCCGCCCGCCGTGATCCCCAGCCCGCGCATGAAGGCCGCGATCGGGTTGAGGTCGAGGACCTGCCCGAGCAGGCCACCGGCGACGATCGGGAAGAAGGCCCCGGCCGACATGCCGAGCACCATCGCGAGGATCGACTGGGCGATCTGGGCCTGCTCGGCCGTCCGCGCCGCGCGCGCGACGACGAAGACGAGCGAGACACCCGCGGCGACGACCGACAGCACGAGGACGGCGACGGCGGGCAGCGACCCGAATCCCACGCCGAACAGCAGCCCACCGACGGTCAGCAGCACGGTCGTCGCCAGGACCCCGAGCACGTAGGCCGTGAGCGCCTTCGCGGCGACGACGAGCTCGGGGCGCATCGGCATCGAGCGCAGCCGGGCGAGCGTGCCCTGCTCACGCTCGGTGAGCAGGCCCAGCACGCCGAACCCGACGGTGAACAGGAGGAACAGCCCGGCCTGGCCCGCCACGAGGCTCCCGCCGAAGCTGAGCTGCTCGTCCGAGGCCTCGCCCTCGATCGTCGTGAACGCCGGGGCGGCCTGCACCGCGGCCTCCGCGAGGGCCGCCAGCTCGGCCTCGGGCAGGCCGGCGAACGCCCCTGCCGCCGCGGCCTGCGTGCCGGCGTTGATCCGGTCCAGCACGGCGTCGAGCACCGTGATGACGACCTGCGCCTCGATCCCCGTCGCGTCGCCCTCGACCACGTCGAGCACGGCCTCGCGCCCGGAGGTCACCGTCGCGGTGAAGTCGTCGGGCACGACGACGGCCAGGGTCGCGTCGCCGTCGCGCACACGGGCCCGTGCGTCGGCCTCCGCGGTCTCGGTGAGCCGCACCTCGAGCATGTCGAGCCCCGCCACCGTGCTCACGAGCATCCCGGCGAGCTCGTCGTCGGCCGGGGCGCTGACGGCGACGTCGATCGCGTCCAGCTCGAGGTCCTCCATCGAGCCGAAGGTGAGGTCGAACACGAACATCAGGGCGAGCGGCACGAGCACCGCGAAGATGACGACGGACTTGTCGCGCACGTGCTGGCGCAGGTCCGAGGCGGTCATGACGAGCAGCTGGCGCATGTCAGTCCCGCAGCGCCTTGCCGGTGAGCCGCAGGAAGACCGACTCGAGGTTCGGGCGGGAGATCTCCACGTCCTCCAGCGTCATGCCCGCGGTCGTCGCCGCCGTGACGATCGCGGCGACGGCCGTCGGTGCGTCGCGCACGGCCAGCAGCATCGCGTGCCGGTCGACGTCGGCGTGCTCGACGGCCGGCAGGGCGCGGACCGCGGTCCCGGCGGCGGCGACGTCGCCCGCCCCGGTGAGCCGGACCTGGTCGAGCTCACCGGTGAGCCGGATCAGCTCGGTCCGGGTGCCCTCGGCCTGGATGCGTCCGGAGTCGATGATGGCGATCCGGTCGCAGAGGCGCTCGGCCTCCTCCATGTAGTGCGTGGTGTACAGCACGGCCATGCCCTCGACGCTCAGCGCCTCGACCGACTCCAGGATCGCGTTGCGCGACTGCGGGTCGACGCCCACCGTGGGCTCGTCGAGGATGAGCAGGGTCGGCCGGTGCAGCAGGCCGATGCCGATGTTCAGCCGGCGCTTCATCCCGCCCGAGTACTCCTTGGTGGGGTCCTTGGCGCGGTCCGAGAGGCCCACGATCTCCAGCACCTCGTCCACCCGCCCGGCCAGCTCGCGTCCGCTCATGCCCTGGAGCCGGCCGAAGAACACGAGGTTCTCCCGGGCGCTCAGCTCGGGGTAGATCGCCAGGTCCTGCGGCACGAGGCCGATGTGCCGCTTGACGTCGGTGCGGCGGGGCCCGACCGGCCGACCCAGGACAGTGGCCGTGCCGCCGTCGGCGGCGATGAGCCCGGCGACCATCGAGATGGTCGTCGTCTTGCCGGCGCCGTTCGGTCCGAGCAGGCCGTACGTCTCCCCGGGGGCGATCCGGAAGGACACGCCGTCGACGGCGACGAGGTCGCCGAAGCGCCGGACGAGGTCGGTGACGACGAGGACGTCGCCGGGGGAGGGGTCGTGCGTCACGTCTCACCTCGTGGGTCGTCGGAGCCAGCCCATCGTGGCACGCCCCCCGGAACGTCGGAAGGACGACGGCGCCGACGGGGTCCCGGATACCACCGGGTCTTTCACCCGAATCACCGACGACGTTAAACACGGTGGCCGCTAGCCTCTATGCATGTCGGGGGACGGGGGCAGGCCGGGCTTCGGCGCCGACGGCGCCCAGCCCGACCGGGGCGTGCCGCCCCGGCTCCGCGCGCTGGAACCCCTCGCGTCGCTGGCGCTCGCCGCGCACGGCGTCGCCGTGCAGGTGGTCGCGATCGAGCAGGCGCAGCCTGCGTTCGTGGGCGCGGTGGCGGCGCTCGCCGGGGTCGGCGCCGCGGGGCTGCTCGGCTGGCGCTCGCGCGGCGCCGTGCTGTTCCGCCTCGCCGTCGCGATCGTCCTCGGCTTCGTCCTGATGGCGCTGCGCGACGACGGCAGCGGGTACATCCTCCTGTGGTACTTCGTCGTGGTCGGCGTGTACCCCCTCGTGCTGCCGCCGCGTCCCGGGCGCCTCGTGGGCGTCGTGGTGCCCGTCGCCTACCTGCTGCTCGTCCCCCTGGAGGCGGCGGACGGGCCACTGCCCGTGGCGCTCCTGCGGGCCGTGGCGCTCGGCTTCATCGGCATGTTCGTGCACGCGGCGGCCATGGCGTTCCGGGCGGTGGTCGCCGACCGCGACAGCGCGCTCGCGACGCTGCACACGTTCGTCGAGGCCACGCCCGTCGGCCTCGGGTACTGGGACCTCGACCTGCGGGCCCGGTGGCTGAACACGGCCCTCGCCGAGCTGTCCGGCCAGCCGGCGGCCGACCACGTCGGCAGGCCCGTCGGGGACGAGTCGACGCTGCCGACGGCGCTCGGCGTGAACCTCCACCGGGCACTCGTGGCGGGCCGGCCGATCCCGGACGTGGAGCTCTCCGCGGGCCGGCGGACCTGGACGTCCAGCTACTTCCCCGTGCGCGACGGTCAGCGCCTGCTCGGCGTGGGCGGCGTCGTCATCGACGTGACGGAGCAGCGGGAGGCGCAGCGCGCGCTCGCCCACTCGGCGACCCACGACGCGCTGACCGGGCTGCCCAACCGCACCCTGTTCGGCGACCGGCTCGAGGTCGCGCTCGCCCAGGCCCGGCGGACCGGCGCGCTCGTGGCCGTCCTGTTCTGCGACGTCGACCGGTTCAAGATGGTCAACGACTCCCTCGGCCACCAGGTCGGCGACGCACTGCTCATCGCCGCCGCCCAGCGCCTCGGGACCGTCGTGCGGTCCGGTGACACCGTTGCCCGCCTGGGCGGCGACGAGTTCGCGCTGCTGTGCACGCAGGTCGCCGACGCGGAGGAGGCACGGGCCGTCGCCGAGCGGGTCTGCTCAGCGATGCGTGCCCCGGTCCCGATCGGCGGGCGGCCACTCACCGCGACGATGTCCGTCGGGGTCGCCGTCGGCGCGCCGGGCGAGCGGGACGTCGCGGGGCTGTTGCGCGACGCCGACGTCGCCATGTACCAGGCCAAGGACAGCGGGCGGGACCGGGTCGCCGTGTTCGACGCGGGGCTGGGCACGACGGCCACGGAGGTCTTCGAGTTCCACAACGCGCTGCGGGCGGCGGTCGAGAACGGCGACATCTCCGTCGTCTTCCAGCCGGTCGTCCGGCTCGGGCCGTCCGGGAACGTGCACGTCGCGCGCGTGACGGCCCTGGAGGCGCTGGCGCGCTGGCGGCGGCCCGGCGTCGGCGACGTCCCGCCCTCGGCGTTCATCCCGGCCGCCGAGGACCTCGGCCTCATCGGGGCGCTCGGCGAGCACGTGCTGCGCCGCGCGTGCACGGAGCTGGTCCGCTGGCGTGCCGAGACGGGCATGGACCTGGTCGCCGCCGTCAACATCTCGGCGCTGCAGCTGGCCGACGCCGATTGGGTCGACCTCGTCGCCCGGGTGCTCGCCGACGTGGGCCTGCCGCCGTCGGCGCTGGAGCTGGAGATCACCGAGAGCGTCCTCATGCTGGACCTCGAGCAGAGCCTGCGTCGCCTGGCCGAGCTCCGGGCCCTGGGCGTCAGCGTC
>JAEWQZ010000312.1 GCA_023460255.1 Actinomycetes bacterium | reverse complement strand
GGCGTCGCGCCGGGGTCGTTCGCGGTGCTCATGGTGTCCTCCTGGGTGGTTCCGGGGTCGTCCGGGTCGGTGGGAAGCGGCCGGGTGGGCCGGTCGTCGGGCGTGCTCATCAGGACCCCTCCACCACGCGGAGGCTGCCGGCGCCCATGCTGATCTCCAGCTCGATCTCGCGGCCGTCGTCGCCGGAGGAGGTGTAGGTCTGCCAGTCGGCGCCTGCGACGCCCGTCTGCAGCGGGTCGTCGAGCCACGCGAAGTCGCCGGCCGTCTGGCGGACGCGGGCCGTGACGTCGGCGTCCTCCGGGATGACGACGCGCAGGTCACCGGCGAGGAGCCGGACCGGGATCTCGACCGGGTCGGCGGAGGCCGGCAGGTCGGTGAGGTCCAGGACCACGGTGCCCGCGAGGATGCTGTACCCGTCCTCCGCGGACGCGATGTCGGTCGGCCGGTAGCTGACGTCGCCGACGAACGTGGTGTTCGACCACGAGCTCGTGGACACGGCGCCGATCGGCACGATGACGAGCAACGTGACGACGGCCAGCCCGCCGAGCCCGCCGCTGGTGCGACCCAGGACGCCGGCCACGGCGACACCGAGGCCCGCGAGGATCACCATCACCGCGGCGGCCGTGAGCACGACCGGGTGGTCGAAGCTGCCGACGCGCTCGGCGTAGAGCAGGCCGGCCAGCACGAGCAGGCTCAGCGCGACGACGATCCCGACGGGGCGGACCCCCGGGCCACCGGGCTTCGGCGGCAGGGACGTGCGCGGGCCCGGGGGGACCGGTGGCACGGGTGCACGGCCGGGGCCGTACGGGCCGCCGTACTGGGGACCGGACTGGGGACCGGACTGGGGGCCGGGCTGGGCCGGGTAGGGGCCGTACCCCCCCGGGCCGGTGCCGTACTGGTACGGGGCCGGTGCCGGTGCGGCGGGCGGGGGCGTGGGCATCGAGAGTCCTTCCGTCGGGCGGCCGGCGGCCTGTGCGGCCGGGTCGTGGGGTGGGCGACCCGGCCCCGGGTGCGGGGCCGGGCCGAAGGGTGCGGGCGCAGGTCCCGCGGACGGTCCCGCGTAGGGACCGGCGTACGGACCCGCGGACGGACCGGCGTAGGGGCCGTACGGTCCGGGCGGGGTGCGGGGGAGCGACGTCGTCGGGCCGTGACCGCGGCCGCGCGAGGCGCTGGAGGCGATGACGGCGATGACGATGACGGCGGCGGCGAGGCCGAGCAGGCCGCCCCACCAGCCGTTGCGGTGTCCGCCCCACCAGGGCATCCCGAAGCCGTCGGGGACGCCGAAGCCGATGAGGATCGCCGCGAAGCCGCCGATCACCGCGGCGTCGAAGTCGCCGCGGAACAGCTGCTGGAGGTGGATGCGACCGTCGCGCTGCTCGGGCATCAGCAACCAGCCGACGCCGTAGACGATGAGGCCGAGCCCGCCCAGGAGGACGCCGATGCCGAAGAGGCCGCGCACGATGAGCGGATCGATGCCCAGCCGCATCGCGAGCCCACCGGCGACGCCGCCGACCCACCGCTCCTCGGAGCGGACGAGGCCGATCCGGCGGACGTTGTCGAAGAACGTGTCGGCCCCCGTGCTCGGGCCGGGGTCGGCTCCGGCGTACGGGTCGGCGTACGGGTCGGGGCGCAGGTCGGCGGCGCCGGGCGGGGTGGTGCCGGCGGCGCCCGGGCCGGGGGCTGCGGTGCCCGGCTGCTGGGCAGGTGTCTCGTCCATGGCACACACCTTCGCCCGTCCGCGATGTCCGCCGCATCGGGGCACCGCCCTGATGCGACCCTGAAACCCGGGCCCACCGGCCCTGAGGCGCGGGCCCCGGGCACCCTGAACGCCACCTGATTCCCTTCGTGGCGGCCCCGGCGGACCCCCGTGACGTGTGACGATCTCCCCGTGGAACCACGTCTGCCGCTGCGACGGCCGCCGCGGGGACGGGTGATCGGCGGCGTCTGCCGCGGCCTGTCCCTGCACCTGCGGCTGCCCCTGGGCGTGGTCCGGCTGGCGTTCGTGCTGCTGACCCTCGCGGGCGGCGTCGGACTGCTGCTCTACCTGTGGTTCTGGGTGACGGTGCCGCTCGGGGACCCGATGCTCGTCGCCGTCGAGGCGCGGCCGGCGGCGCTGACCCGGCTCGCACCGAGGCTGCGCCAGGAGGGTCGCCGGCTGCCCGTGGCGGAGATCGCCATCGGGCTGCTGCTCATCGCTGCTGCTGCGCTGCTGGTCGCGGTACGCGCGGGGTGGGACATCGGCGACCTCCCGGTGCTGCCCGGCCTCATCGTGCTCGCCGGTGCCGCCCTGGCCTGGAGCCAGCTCGACGCGATCCAGCGGGACCGCCGCTCCGGCACGGCGGTGGGGCGCATGCCGATCAGCGCGCTGCGGCTCGTCGGCGGCGTCGTGCTCGTGGGCGCGGGCGTGTTCCTGCTCGTCGGGCAGGAGCAGCCGATGGACGACCTCGTGCGGTCGGCCGCGGCGGCGATCTCCGTGCTCATCGGCTCGGCGCTCGTGCTCGCACCCTGGTGGCTGCGGCTGGTCCGGGAGCTCGGCGACGAGCGTGCGGCGCGGGCCCGGGAGTCGGAGCGGGCGGACATCGCCGCACACCTGCACGACGGCGTCCTGCAGACCCTCGCGCTGATCCGGCGCCAGGCCACCGACGCCGAGGAGGTCGCCCGCCTGGCCCGGGCGCAGGAGCGCGAGCTGCGGGAGTGGCTCTACGACGACCGGCGCACCCCGGGCACCTCCGTCGCCTCCGACCTGCGCGGCGTCGTCGCGGAGGTCGAGGACACCCGTGCGGTCGCGGTGGACGTGGTCGTGGTCGGCGACGCCGTGCCCGACGCCGGCACCGACGCGCTGCTCCAGGCCACGCGGGAGGCGCTGGTCAACGCGGTGAGCCACGGCCGGGCGCCGTACTCGCTGTACCTGGAGGTCACCGACGCGCAGGTCGAGGTCTTCGTGCGGGACCACGGCGACGGGTTCGAGCTCGACGCCGTGCCCACCGACCGCTTCGGCGTGCGGGAGTCCATCATCGGTCGGGTCACCCGCAGGGGCGGCACGGCCACCGTGCAGAGCAGGCCGGGACGGGGCACCGAGGTGCACCTGTGCCTGCCGAGGGAGAACCATGTCTGAGCAGCTCGACGTCATCCTGGTCGACGACCACCTGATGTTCCGCGCGGGGGTGCGCGCGTCGCTCGACGCGTCGATCCGCGTGGTCGGGGAGGCGGACGACGTGGACAGCGCGGTGGCGCTGGTCCGCTCGCTCCAGCCGCCCGTCGTCGTGCTCGACGTGCACCTGCCCGGGGGGATGGGCGGCGGCGGGGCCGAGGTGCTCCAGGCGTGCGCGGACCTGCTCGGCACCGTGCGCTTCCTCGCGCTGTCGGTGTCCGACGCCGCCGAGGACGTCGTCGCCGTCATCCGGGGCGGTGCGCGCGGCTATGTCACGAAGGCGATCTCCGGGCCTGACCTCTCGGACGCGATCCGGCGGGTGGCCGGCGGTGACGCGGTGTTCTCCCCGCGCCTGGCCGGGTTCGTGCTGGACGCCTTCGGTGCCGCGGCCGGTGACATCGCCACCGGCGACGACGAGCTCGACCGGTTGTCGGCGCGCGAGCGCGAGGTGATGCGGCTCATCGCGCGCGGGTACTCCTACCGCGAGGTGGCCTC
>JAEWQZ010000311.1 GCA_023460255.1 Actinomycetes bacterium | reverse complement strand
GCGCCGAGCACCGGGCCGACAGGCTCGGCGCCGGCGAGCCGGTGGGCGAGCTCCGGCAGAGCCGCGAGCGCGTCGGCGAGGGACGTGCGCCGCGGCCCGAGCAGCGCCACGCCCACGAGGTCGGTCGCCACCGGGGTCACGTACGCCTCGGCGGCGGGCCCCCAGTGGACCTCCACCAGGTCCGTCCACGGCGCCGCCCGGTAGTGCCGCCGCAGCCCGTAGCGGCGCGCGGCGCGCGGTCGTGCGGTCCGCTCGAGCCCGACGAGGCGACGCACCGTGGAGTGCAGCCCGTCACAGGCGAGCAGCCAGCGCGCCGAGATGCCGTCGACCCGCACCCCGGCGTCGTCGGTGGCCACGTCGGTCACCCGGGTGGGCACCACGACGACGCCGAGGTCGTCGACGCGGGCCCGCAGGGCCGTGTGCAGGGTCGTGCGCCGAACACCGCGCCCGGCTCCGGCGCGGAAGGCGTGGTCGGCCCGCACACCGTGCCTCCGGTAGCTGATGCCCCGCAACGGCCACCCGGGGGGATCGACGTCGAGGCGGCGCAGCGCAGCGAGGGTCCCCGGCATGAGGCCTTCTCCGCAGGCCTTGTCGATGGTGCCCGGACGTGGCTCGAGCACGACGACGTCGTGACCCGCCAGTCGCGCCTCGATCGCCGCGGCCAGGCCGACGGGCCCGCCGCCGACGACGAGCACGTCGGTGTCCGGCACGGGGGGCGTCACCGGGCGGGTGCGAGCTCGGCCAGGGCGCGCTCCTCGGTCGGGATCCGGAACCCGAGGAGCAGGACCGCGTTCAGCGCGGTGAACGCGAGGGCCGTGACCCAGGCCGTGTGCACCAGGGGCAGGGCCACGCCTTCGAGCGCCACGGCTAGGTAGTTGGGGTGACGCAGCACGCGGTAGGGCCCCCGGGCCACCAGGGGCAGCCCGGGCACGACGATCACCCGCGTGTTCCACCGGCGGCCCAGCGTGGCGATGCACCACCAGCGCAGCCCCTGCGCCGCCACGACGGCAGCGAGGGCCGTCCAGCCCAGCCAGGGCAGGAACGGGCGGTCGGCCACCACGACCTCCACCACGGGGGCCACCAGCAACGCCGTGTGCAGGGCCACCATGGCGCCGAAGTGGCCCAGGCCGCGTTCGACGCCGCCGCGCGCGAACGCCCACCGCGCGTTGCGGGCGGACACGACGAGCTCGCCCACCCGTTCGACGGCCGTCGCCCCGACGACGACCAGCAGCAGACCCAGCATCGTCACCCCCAGCGCAGCAGGACCAGCTCGGCCCCGACGCCCGGGCCGAAGGCGAGTGCGACGCCCCAGTCGCCGTCCTCGTGGCCTGCTCGCGTCGCGGCGTGGAGGACGTGCAGGACCGAGGCGGAGGAGAGGTTCCCGGTGCGGGCGAGCGCGTCCTCGCTCGCGTGGAGCGCGTCCGCGTCGAGGTCGAGGCTGTCGCGGACCGCGTCGAGGATGCGTGGCCCGCCGGCATGCACCACCCACGCCGCGACGTCCCTGACCTTGAGATCGTGCGGCTCGAGCAGGGTGCGCACGTCGTCGGCCAGGTGCGTCCGGATGAGCGCGGGGAGGCCTGGGGCGAGGACGATCCGGAAGCCAGAGGCGCCGACGTTCCAGCCGAGCTGGTCCGTCGTGCCCGGGTAGAGGCGGCTCGTCGCGTCGACCACGGTCGGCACGGCGGGGCCCGCGTACGGGTGCGCGGCGCCGGCCATCACGACCGCCGCACCGCCGTCACCGAAGAGGCCGCTGGCCACGAGGTTGGCCGTGGAGTCGTCGCCGTGCTGGATCGTCAGGGAGCACACCTCGATGCTGACCAGCAGGGCGATGTTGCCGGGGTGGGCGAGCAGGTGGTCGTGCAGGATGGCGAGCCCGGCGGCGCCGCCCGCGCAGCCGAGCCCGAACGAGGGCAGGCGTCGCACGTCCGGGCGCAGGCCCACACGCTCCACGAGCAGCGCGTCCAGGGACGGGGCGCTGACGCCTGTGACGGTGGTGAAGAAGAGGGCGTCGACGTCGCCCGGGCGCAGGCCCGCGGCGGCGAGGGCGTCGAGCACCGCCTGCGTGGCGAGCTCGGTGCCGGTCGTGATGAAGGCGTCGTTGGCCGCCCGGACGTCGGTCAGCGTCGCGTAGGCGTCCAGCGGCAGGGCGAGGTGGCGCGTGGCGACCCCACTGGCTGCGTGCAGCTGCTCGAGCGTGCTGCGACGGCGCGGGTCCCCGGTCAGCAGGGGAGCGATGGTCGCGGTGATGTCGTCCTGTCGGCAGGCGTGCGCGCCGAGGACGGGGGCGACGGCCAGCACCCGCGACATCCGGCGAGTCTGACACGATGTGACGAAACGGGCACGGTCAGGGCCGTGGAAAAGATGCGGCCCGCGATCGGGGGTGGGCGATGACGAGTCAGGCACCACCGGCTCGGACGGGGACCTTGCGAGCGCTCGCGGCGGCGAGCCACCCGGCGCCGACCGCAGTGGTCACGGTGCTGGCCGTCGCCCTCGTGGCAGGGCTGGGGGCGCCGGTGGCCACCGTCCTGCTCGTCGGTGCTGCCGTGCTCGCCGGCCAGCTCTCGGTCGGCTGGTCCAACGACTGGCTCGACGCCGCCCGGGACCGCGCGGTCGGTCGGGCGGACAAGCCCCTCGCGACCGGCGCCGTCACCGACCGGGTCGTCCGGGACGCCGCGCTCGCGGCGGTGGTGGCGTGCGCGGGGGCCTCGTGGGCGACCGGACCGGTCCCGGGCACCGTGCACCTGGTCGCCGTCGGCAGCGCGTGGGCCTACAACCTGGGGCTCAAGAGGACCCGCGCGTCCTTCGTCCCCTACGCGGTCTCGTTCGGCCTGCTCCCCGCGTTCCTCGCCCTGGCGGCGGGCACCGCGCCCCCGGTGGCGCTGGTCGCCACGGGTGCGCTGCTCGGCGCCGGGGCGCACGTCGCCAACGTCCTGCCCGACCTCGACGACGACGCCGCGACGGGCGTCCACGGACTGCCGCACCGCCTCGGGCGCCGGGTGTCGTCGGTGCTGGCCCCCGTGCTGCTGGCAGGCGGCGTCGCCGTCGTCGTGCTCGGCCTGCCGGGGCGCTCCGCGGCGACCCTGACCG
>JAEWQZ010000310.1 GCA_023460255.1 Actinomycetes bacterium | reverse complement strand
GTACAGAATTATGATGAATACGCGCCCGGCGATCATGGCCCAGGACAGCGGCGTTTTACAGTCGCAGGATCGCGACGCCGCGCGGGCCGAAATGCTAAGACAGGTTTTCAGATAGCCTGGAAGGGAGACAACATATGGATTTTTTTGCAAAGTTTACGGAAGGAGCTAAAAACGCGCTCAAACACGCCGAGAAAAAGGCGCGTGAGCTTGGACATAACTACGTGGGCACCGAGCATCTGCTGCTGGGTCTGATCAGCGAGCAGGAGGGCGCGGCGGCCAACCTGCTGAACCTGTCCGGCGTGTCCGAGGAGGCGGTGACGCAGAACGTGCTGAGCCTCATCGGCAAGGGCGACTTCGTTTTCACGCAGAGTTTTGGCTATACGCCCCGCTCCAAGAAGATACTGGAGCTGGCCGTGGCTTTCTCCAAGCAACTGGGGCAGAGCTACGTGGGCACCGAACATATACTGATGGCGCTGATCCGCGAGAAGGAAGGCGTCGCGTTCAAGATACTGACCGACCTCGGCACCGATCTGGCCGAGCTAGAAAGCGGCATACACAACGTGACGGGCGATACGCAGGGCGCAACCGATCAGGGGCAGAAGAAGGAAACGCAGACGCCCAAGCTGGATAAGTTCGGGCGCGATCTGACGCAGGCCGCCAAGGATGGCGAGCTGGACCCGGTCATCGGGCGCGCGCAGGAGATCGAGCGCATCACACAGATACTGTCCCGCCGCACCAAGAACAATCCGGTGCTGGTGGGTGAGCCGGGCGTGGGCAAGTCGGCCATTGCCGAGGGGCTGGCGCAGCGGATCGCGGACGGCAACGTGCCCGAGCTGCTGCGCGGCAAGCGCGTAATATCGCTTGACCTCGCCGGCATGATTGCGGGCACCAAATACCGCGGCGAGTTTGAGGACCGCTTAAAGGACGCGCTCAAGGAATTGAAAAGCTCCGGCAAGGTGATATTGTTCATCGACGAGATACACACCATCGTGGGCGCGGGCGCGGCTGAGGGCGCGATGGACGCGGCCAGTATACTGAAGCCGGCGCTTGCGCGAAGTGAAATACAGGTGGTGGGTGCGACGACGTTTGACGAGTACCGCAAGCACATCGAGAAGGACGCGGCGCTCGAGCGGCGCTTCCAGCCGGTGCTGGTGGGCGAGCCGTCGGTGCCGGACACCATCTCGATCCTCCGCGGCCTCAAGGAGCGCTACGAGACCCACCACGGCGTGCGGATCACCGACGCGGCGATCGTCGCCGCGGCGACGCTCTCGCACCGCTACATCTCCGACCGCTTCCTGCCCGACAAGGCGATCGACCTCGTCGACGAGGCGGCCTCCCGGCTGCGGATGGAGCTCGACTCCTCCCCGGTGGAGGTCGACCAGCTCCAGCGCGCCGTGACGCGCCTCGAGATGGAGGAGAGCTACCTCGCGACGGCCGACGACGACGCGTCGCGCGAGCGGCTCGAGCGGCTCCGCGCCGAGCTGGCGGACCGTCGCGAGGAGCTCGCGGCGCTCACCGCGCGCTGGGAGGCGGAGAAGGCCGGGTCGAACCGGCTCGGCGACCTCCGCGTGCGCCTGGACGAGCTGCGCACCGCCCTCGACCGCGCGGTCCGGGAGGCGGACTACGAGCGGGCCGGACGGCTCCAGAACGGTGAGATCCCGGCCGTCGAGCGGGAGATCGCGCAGGCGGAGGACGAGCAGGCCGCGCGCGGGGTGGCCGACGGGACCGCGGGCCCGGCCGAGGCGCCGATGATCGCGGAGAAGGTCGGCCCGGACGAGGTCGCCGAGGTCGTCGCGGCGTGGACGGGCATCCCGACGGGCAGGCTGCTCGAGGGGGAGACGGCGAAGCTGCTGCGCATGGAGGAGGTCCTCGGCGAGCGACTGATCGGCCAGCGCCGCGCCGTGCGGTCCGTGTCCGACGCCGTCCGCCGGGCCCGCGCCGGCATCTCCGACCCCGACCGGCCGACCGGCTCGTTCCTCTTCCTCGGCCCGACCGGCGTGGGGAAGACCGAGCTCGCGAAGTCCCTCGCGGACTTCCTGTTCGACGACGAGCGGGCGATGGTCCGCATCGACATGAGCGAGTACGGCGAGAAGCACTCGGTCGCACGGCTCGTCGGCGCACCGCCGGGCTACGTCGGCTACGAGGAGGGCGGCCAGCTCACCGAGGCCGTGCGGCGCCGGCCGTACTCGGTGGTGCTGCTCGACGAGGTGGAGAAGGCGCACCCCGAGGTCTTCGACGTGCTCCTCCAGGTGCTCGACGACGGACGTCTGACCGACGGGCAGGGCCGCACCGTCGACTTCCGCAACACGATCCTCGTGCTCACGTCCAACCTCGGCTCGCAGTTCCTCGTCGACCCCGTGCTCGGCGACGAGGAGAAGCGGGAGGCGGTCATGGCCGCCGTCCGCGCCGCCTTCAAGCCGGAGTTCCTCAACCGGCTCGACGACGTCGTGGTGTTCGACGCGCTGAGCCTGGACGAGCTGGGCCGGATCGTCGACCTCCAGGTCGCCCGGCTGGCCGAGCGGCTGGCCGAGCGTCGCCTGGCGCTGGACGTGACGCCCGCGGCGCGGGAGTGGCTCGCGCTGGAGGGCTTCGACCCGTCCTACGGTGCCCGGCCGCTGCGCCGGCTCGTCCAGCGGGAGATCGGCGACCGGCTGGCGCGGATGCTGCTGGCGGGCGAGGTGCACGACGGCGCCACCGTGCGGGTCGACCGGCCCGCCGACGCCGCCGAGCCGGGCCTGGAGCTCACCGCCGCCTGACCCCCACCCTCACCACCCGCCCAACCCCACCCTCACCACCCGCCGAGTTCGAGACTCCCCCGCCGAGTTCGAGAGGTATGACCCTCCAGTTCGGCGCCAGCTCTCGAACTCGGCGGAGGGGCGGCCGGGTGAGGTCGGCGCGCAGGGTGGGCGCCGTCGGGCCGCGCGGGATACCGTCGTGACGTGCGATGGGACGACGTGGAAGCCGTGCTCCTCGACCTGGACGGCGTGCTCACGCCGACCGCCGCGCTGCACATGCGTGCGTGGGAGCTGATGTTCCGGCAGTACTTCGCCGAGCACGAGATCCAGCCGCCCTACACCGACGCCGACTACTACGCACACGTCGACGGGCGCCCTCGCTACGACGGGGTGCGGGCCACCCTGGCCTCGCGCGGCGTCGTGCTCGCGGAGGGGACGTCGTCGGACCCTCCGGGCGTGCAGACGGTGTGCGGCCTCGGCAACGCGAAGAACGCGCTGGTCAACCAGCTGCTCAGCCAGGAGGGCGTGGAGCCGTACCCGGGGTCCGT
>JAEWQZ010000309.1 GCA_023460255.1 Actinomycetes bacterium | reverse complement strand
GACGTGGACCGCGGCGGCACCGTGCGCCGCGAGCGCCGAGACGTCGGTGGGCGGCTCGCCGAACCACACGGCGTGCGGCTCGCCCAGGTCACGGGCGGCCGTCAGGAGCTCCAGCGCCGATGCGCGGGGCACGCCGCCCTGCTGCTCGACGAGGACCAGGACGGCGCTCATGCCAGGAGCCCGTTCTCGGCGAGGAACGCGGCCAGCCGGACCCCGCCGTCACCCGAGTCCGTGACCAGCACGCCCTCGCGGGGCGGGCGGGGCGTCGCCTCGAGCACCCGCGTCCGTGCCCCGGCGTCGCCGACAGTGGCGGGCTCGAGGCCGAGGTCGGCGAGGGACCACGCGGCGATCGTCGCCTTGCGCGCGGCCATGATCCCCGCGAACGCCGGGTAGCGGGCCTCGTTCGCCTGGTCGGTGACGCTGACCACGGCCGGCAGGGGGGCCTCGAGCACCTCCGTGACGTGGTCCAGGTCGCGCCGCACGCGGGCGACGCCGTCGGTCACCGTGAGGTCGGCGGCGAGCGTCAGCTGCGGCAGGTCGAGCTCGGCGGCGAGCAGCGTCGGCACCACCGACATCAGCCCGTCCAGGGCCGCCATCCCGGTCAGCACCAGGTCCACCGGTCCGTCCTCGCCGACCCGGCGCACGGCCGCCGCGAGGACCGCGGCGGTGGCGAAGACGTCCGACCCGGCCAGCGCGTCGTCCGTCACCCGGATCCCGTGGTGCGCGCCCATCTGCAGCGCCCGGCGCACCGCGTCCTCGGCGTCGGCGGGGCCCATCGTCAGTGCCGTCACCTCGCCACCGTGCTCCGCGACGAGCCGCAGCGCCGCCTCGACGGCGTTCTCGTCGAGCTCGTTCAGCGTGCCGTCGCCGCCGCTGCGGTCGACCCGGCCGTCGTCGCCGAAGCGCCGCTCACCCTGCAGGTCGGGCACGTGCTTGACGCACACGACGATCTTCATCCACACGCTCCCGAGGCCGTCTGCGCGCCCCGTCCGGGCGGCCCTGGAAGGCTACCCCGCCGCGCGGGAGCCGGGCGATGCGCCCGTGCCCACCGGGGAAGGCGGGGTTCACCCGAGGTCCGGGGCCTTCGCGTGCGGAACCGCCCTCCGCGTGCGTCAGACTTGTCGGTCATGACCCACCGTCGACCCGCACCACGCCTCGGCGTGCACCTCGCGGGCGACGGCGTCGACGTGGCTGTGCTCGCCTCGCACGCCGACGGCGTCGAGCTGTGCCTGCTCGACCCCGACCCCGCGGCGCCCGACGGCTGGTCCGAGCGCCGGGTCGCCCTGTCGGGCCCCCAGCACGGCGTGTGGTCGGCGCACGTGCCCGGCGTGCGGCCCGGCCAGCACTACGGCTTCCGTGCGCACGGCAGGTGGGACCCCGACGCCGGGCTGCGCTACAACCCCGCCAAGCTGCTCCTGGACCCGTACGCACGCGGCATCGAGGGCGAGGTGCGGCTCGGGCAGGAGGTCCACGGGCAGCGGGTGGACGACGCCTGGCGCACCGTCGGGCCGGCCCCGGAGCCCGACGGCGTCGACTCGCGGGCGCACGTGCCGCACGGCGTCGTCCTCGACGGCGGCCACGACCGCCCGGCCCCGCGACCCTGGGTGCCGTGGCAGGACACGGTGATCTACGAGGCGCACGTGCGCGGTCTCACCGCGCGCCTGCCGGGCGTCCCCCCCGACCTGCGCGGCACCTACGCCGGCGCTGCACACCCCGCCACGATCGAGCACCTGCGCTCACTCGGCGTGACGACGCTCGAGCTGCTGCCCGTGCACGCCATCGCCAGCGAGCCGCACCTCGTCCGGCGCGGCCTGACCAACTACTGGGGCTACAACACGCTCGGCTTCTTCGCCCCGCACGCGGGCTACGCGACGGCGGGGGCGCAGGCCGCGGGGGCGCACGCCGTCCTCGCCGAGCTCAAGGGGATGGTGCACCTCCTGCACGAGGCGGGCATCGAGGTCCTGCTCGACGTGGTCTACAACCACACCTGCGAGGGTGGCACCGACGGCCCGCACCTGTCGTGGCGGGGCCTCGACCCGACCGTGTACTACCTGCACCACGGCGCCTCTCCCGCACGCTTCGCCGACCTGACCGGCTGCGGCAACACCCTCGACTTCCGCCGCCCGCGCGTCGTGCAGATGGCACTGGACTCCCTGCGGTACTGGGCGCAGGAGGTCGGCGTCGACGGCTACCGCTTCGACCTCGCGGTCACGCTCGGCCGCGACCACGCGGGGTTCACGCCGCAGCACCCGTTCCTCGTCGCGCTCCAGACGGACCCCGTGCTCGGCGAGCTGAAGCTCGTCGCCGAGCCGTGGGACCTCGGCCCGGGGGGCTGGCGCACCGGGGCATTCCCCGAGCCGATGGCGGAGTGGAACGACAGGTTCCGCGACGGCGCACGCACGTTCTGGCTGGCGGACCCGGCCCAGCGCGCGCACGGGCGGCCCGGGCACGGCGTACGCGAGCTCGCCACCCGGCTGTCGGGGTCGGTGGACCTGTTCGGGCACGGCGACCCGCCCCTCTCACGGGGCGTGGTCGCATCCGTCAACTACGTGACGGCGCACGACGGCTTCACGCTCGCCGACCTCGTCACCTACGACCACAAGCACAACGAGGCCAACGGCGAGGGCAACCGCGACGGCTCCGAGGCGAACCACTCGTGGAGCCACGGGATCGAGGGGCCCGTCCGTGACCCCGCTGTCGGTGTGGAGATCCTGCCCCTGCGGCGCAGGTCGATGCGCAACCTCCTGGCCACTCTCGCGTTCTCCGCCGGGACGCCGATGATCACGGCCGGCGACGAGATCGCCCGCACCCAGCGCGGCAACAACAACGCCTACTGCCAGGACAACGAGATCTCCTGGCTCGACTGGGACCTGGACGAGCACGCCGCCGACATGCTGGCCACCGCCCGCCGGCTCTTCGCGCTTCGTCGGGAGCTGCCGGCGCTGAGCACGTGGACGTACTACACGGGCCGGCCGGTGCCCGAGCGGCTCGCCCGCGGCGACGACCGGCCGGACCTGGAGTGGCGGCGCGCCGACGGCGGCGTCTTCGACCACGGTGCCTGGCACGACCCCGGGGTCCGTTCGCTGCAGATGACCCGCGTCGCCGTCGACGGCTCGGCCGTGCTGCTGCTCGTCAACGGCGCCCTCGACCCGGTCCCCTTCACGGTGGCCGGGCGCCCGGCCGGCGGCGAGTGGCACCTGGCGTGGGACAGCGTCGCCGAGCACCCGGACGCGGTGACCACGAACGGCGAGTCGGCCGTGCGGCCGGGCGAGGAGATCGTCGTCGAGCCGCTGTCGCTGCGCCTCTACCGCTCCTGAGCACCTGGACCCGGGCGGTCACCCGCTCCGCGCCGCGGACGGCTCAGCCTGCCCGCTGGCCGACGCACCCCGCCCCCGCGACCCGGGTTCAGCCGGCGTTCGTCACCAGCCCGGTCTCGGCCGCCGACGCGAGCAGCGGGTGGGCCGGCACGACGCGCACGGTGTAGCCGAACGGGCCGGTCGACTCCAGGCGCACCTCACCGGCGAACGCGTGCCGCCCGGCCTCGTAGCCCTCGTCCCACGCGAGGTCGGCGTATCGCACGTTCGACAGCTCGTCGGAGTCGGAGACCTTCCCGTACGCGACCTGCACCGCGACGTCCTGCGGCGACAGCTCCCCCAGGGAGACGTAGGCGCGCACGTGGAGCACCTCGCCCACCTGGGCGACCTCGCCGACGCCGACCGACTCGACGTGGTCCACCCGCACGGCGGGCCACGCCTTGCGCACCCTGGCCTTCCAGGCCGCGAGCTCGCGGGCCTTGACGTACCCGGGACCGTCGAGCGCACGGCCGCTGCGGGCGGCCGGGGCGTACAGACGCGTGACGTACTCGGCGACCATGCGCGTGGCCTGCACCTTCGGGCCCAGCGTGGCCAGGGTGTGGCGGACCATCTCGAGCCAGGTCACCGGCAGGCCCCGCTCGTCGCGGTCGTAGAAGCGCGCCGCGACCTGGTTCTCGATGAGGTCGTACAGCGCCGCGGCCTCGAGGTCGTCGCGGCGGTCCGGGTCCTCGACGCCGTCGGCGGTGGGGATCGCCCAGCCGTTCTCGCCGTCGAACCACTCGTCCCACCACCCGTCGAGGATGGACAGGTTCATCGCACCGTTGAGCGCGGCCTTCATGCCGGACGTGCCGCTCGCCTCGAGGGGCCGCAGCGGGTTGTTCAGCCAGACGTCGCAGCCGGGCACCAGCGTCTGGGCCATCGCGATGTCGTAGTTCGGCAGGAAGACGATGCGGTGGCGAACCTCGGGGTCGTCGGTGAAGCGCACCAGCTGCTGGATGAGCCGCTTGCCCTGGTCGTCGGCCGGGTGGGACTTGCCGGCGACGACGATCTGGATGGGCCGCTCGGGGTGGAGCAGCAGGCTCTTCAGGCGCTCCGGGTCGCTGAGCATCAGCGTCAGCCGCTTGTAGGTCGGCACCCGCCGCGCGAAGCCGATCGTGAGCACGTCCGGGTCGAGGATGTCGTCCACCCAGCCCAGCTCCGCCACGCTCGCGCCGCGACGGCGCCAGGACGCCCGCACGCGAGCCCGGGCGTCGTCGACGAGCTGGGAGCGCAGCGTCCGGCGGATGCCCCACAGGTCGAGGTCGCCGACGCCGTCGGTGCGCAGCCAGCCCGAGCCGTCCGCGAGCTCGCCCGCACCGAGGCGGGCGGCCGCGAGGGCGGCCAGCTTGGGGTCGGTCCAGGTCGGGCCGTGCACGCCGTTGGTGATGGACGTGATCGGCACCTCGGACTCGTCCAGGCCCGACCACAGCCCGCTGAACATGCCGCGGGAGACCTGGCCGTGCAGCAGCGAGACGCCGTTGGCGCGCCCGCCGAGCCGCAGGCCCATCGCCGCCATGTTGAACAGGGTCGGGTCGCCGCCGGGGTAGTCCTCCGCGCCCAGCGCGAGGACGTCGGCGACCGGCACGCCGCTCAGCCCGGCGTCGCCGTCGAAGTACTGCGCCACGAGGGACGCCTCGAACCTGTCGATGCCCGCCGGCACCGGCGTGTGCGTGGTGAACACCGTGGCCGCCCGGACGGCCTCCAGCGCCTCGGCGAAGCTCATGCCCTCGTCGGCGACGAGCTCGCGGATGCGTTCGAGGCCGAGGAAGCCCGCGTGGCCCTCGTTCGTGTGGTAGACCTCCGGCGCCGGGGTCCCGGACAGGCGCGACCACACGCGCAGGGCGCGCACGCCGCCGATGCCGAGGAGCAGCTCCTGCTGGAGCCGGTGCTCTCCGCCACCGCCGTAGAGCCGGTCCGTCACCCGGCGGGCGAGGTCGTCGTTCTCCGGCACGTTCGAGTCGAGCAGGAGCAGGGGCACCCGGCCGATGTCGGCCTTCCAGATGTGCGCGTGCAGCGACCGGCCACCGGGGAGGTCGAGCGAGACGCGGGCGGGCGCGCCGTCCGGCTCCCGCAGGAGGGTCAGCGGCAGGCCGTCCGGGTCGGACAGGGGGTAGGTCTCCACCTGCCACCCGTCGCGGGTCAGGCCCTGGTTGAAGTAGCCCGCGCCGTACAGCAGGCCCACGCCGACGATCGGCACACCCAGGTCGGAGGCACTCTTGAGGTGGTCGCCCGCGAGGATGCCGAGACCGCCGGAGTACTGCGGCAGCACCGAGGTGATCCCGAACTCCGGGGAGAAGTACGCGATGGCGCGCGGGAGCGGCTCTCCGTCGGAGGCGGCCTCCTGCTGGTACCACAGCGGCGCCGCGAGGTAGGCGTGCAGGTCGTCGGCGGCGCTCTGCACACGGGAGACGAAGTCGCCGTCGGACGCGAGCGCCGCGAGACGGCCGGGCCCGAGGGCGCCGAGAAGGGCGACCGGGTCGCCGTGGACCTGGCTCCACAGCTCGGGGTCGATGCCCGCGAAGAGGTCACGGGTGGGGGCGTGCCACGACCAGCGCAGGTTGTGCGCGAGCTCGTCGAGCTGCACCAGCTCGGGGGGCAGCACGGTGCGGACGGTGAATCGGCGGATGGCTCTCACGGAGGGGCACCCTACGCGGTCGGGAACACGCGTTTCCAGGCGTTGCTGCAAGCGCTTACATCGCCGCGGTCAACGGCGCAGGTCAGGCGCTCGGTCCGGTGTCTCATCTAGTGGGCACCGATGTCCGGTCCGGGCGACGGCGGGGACGACATGCGGGCGCGTCGCGAGGGGATGATCATGCAAGCGCTTACACTCCTGCCGTGCCGCGATGCGCGACCTTCCCCCCAGCCCGTCACCCGTTCGCCCGCACGAATGTCGCCCTGCGGATGCCCTCGGTAGGTTCTGAGACGTGACGCCGTCCACGACACCCTCGCCGCGAACGCCGTCGTCGCGGGCCCCCGGGGCCCCGCGACCCACCCCGGCCGCCCAGAAGGCAGCCCCGAAGGCCGCCTCGAAGGGCGCCCGGAAGGCGACCTCGGCGGCGACGCGGAGCACCACCGGGGCGACCACCCAGGACGTGGGGCCGACGCCGCCCCATGAGCGGGGCGCGGTCGAGCGGGTCGCCGCGCCGGCACCCCCGCCGACGATCGCGCCGGGCATCGGCCGCATCCCCGTGGTGGGCGTCGGCCCCGTCGTCGAGTGCGGCCGGTGGCCCGCCAAGGCTGTCGTCGGGGAGGCCGTGGAGGTGACCGCCACCGTGTTCCGCGAGGGGCACGACGCCGTCGCCGCGACCGCCGTGCTCGTGGCACCCGACGGCACGGACCACTCCACCGTGCGGATGTCCGTCGTCAACGCCGGGCTCGACAGCTACCGCGCGGACCTCGTGCCGGACGGCGAGGGCTCCTGGGGCTTCCGCGTCGAGGGCTGGTCCGACCCCTACGCCACCTGGCACCACGACGCCTCGATCAAGGTCGGCGCGGGCGTCGACGTCGAGCTGATGCTCGCGGAGGGCGCGGCGCTCCTCGAGCGCGCCGCCGACCGGGCAGGCATGCCCGAGCAGGTCGCGGCGGCACTGCACGGCGCCGTGACGGGCCTGCGCGACACGCGGCGGCCGCCGCTGGCCCGGCTCGCCGCCGGCACCTCGCCCGAGGTCGCGGACGCGCTGGCCGAGCGACCGTTCCGCGAGCACGTCACGGCGTCGCCCACCTACCCGCTCGTCGTCCAGCGCGAGCGCGCGCTGGTCGGGTCGTGGTACGAGATGTTCCCCCGCTCGGAGGGCGCCACCTGGGACGCGCGGACGAAGGCGTGGCGGTCGGGGACGCTGCGCACGGCGGCCGAGCGTCTGCCGGCGATCGCCGAGATGGGCTTCGACGTCGTCTACCTGACGCCCGTGCACCCCATCGGCACCACGTACCGCAAGGGCCGCAACAACTCCTTGACCCCCACGCCGACGGACCCGGGGTCGCCGTACGCGATCGGGTCCGCCGACGGTGGCCACGACGCGATCCACCCCGAGCTCGGCACGTTCGACGACTTCGACGCGTTCGTCGCCCGGGCTCGCGGGCTCGGCCTCGAGGTGGCGCTGGACCTCGCACTCCAGTGCTCCCCCGACCACCCCTGGGTCGCCGCGCACCCGGAGTGGTTCACGACGCGCGTCGACGGGTCCATCGCCTACGCGGAGAACCCGCCGAAGAAGTACCAGGACATCTACCCGCTCAACTTCGACAACGACCCCGAGGGGATCTACGCCGAGATCCGCCGCGTCCTGCAGGTGTGGATCGACCACGGCGTCACGGCCTTCCGCGTCGACAACCCGCACACCAAGCCGCTGACCTTCTGGGAGCGGCTCATCGCCGAGGTGAACGCCGCCCACCCCGACGTGATCTTCCTCGCCGAGGCCTTCACCCGACCGGCGATGATGCACACACTGGCCCGCATCGGGTTCCACCAGTCGTACACCTACTTCACGTGGCGGAACACGAAGGCCGAGCTCGCCGAGTACCTGGAGGAGGTGTCCGGGCCCGCCGCGGCGTACATGCGACCGTCGTTCTGGCCCACGACGCACGACATCCTCACGCCGTACATGCAGCACGGTGGTGTGGCCGCGTTCGCTATCCGCGCCGTGCTGGCCGCCACCGGCTCGCCGACGTGGGGGGTCTACTCCGGGTACGAGCTCGTGGAGAACGTGCCCCGACCCGGCGTCGAGGAGCAGATCGACAACGAGAAGTACGAGTTCAAGCCCCGGGACTGGGCGGCCGCGGAGGCGATCGGCATCTCCCGCCTGCTCGCGCAGCTCAACGCGATCCGCCGGGAGCACCCGGCCCTGCAACGCCTGCGGGGGCTGACCGTGCACCCCACGACGAACGACCAGGTGCTCTGCTACTCGCGCCGCGTCACGGCCGAACAGTCCCCCGAGGGGCGGGACGACACGGTCCTCGTGGTGGTCAACCTGGACCCGCACCACGCGCAGGAGGCGACCGTCGACCTCGACCTCGAGGCGGTCGGGGTCCCGGCCGGGGACGCCGGCACCTTCGCCGCGCACGACCTGCTCTCCGGCGCCGTCTACGCGTGGGGGGCGCGACCGTACGTGCGCCTCGACCCGCTCGAGCAGGTCGCCCACGTCATCGGTGTGAGGACGCTGTGAACTCTCCGACCGGCCTGTCCGCAGCGATGACGGAGACCGGGAGCATCCGGGCCGTCGACCCGAGCCGGGCCCTGCCACCGCGACCGCACCCGACCCACGGCCTGCCGGACCAGGCCCGCCCCGGCCTGCGCGACGACCCGCAGTGGCACCGGAGCGCCGTCTTCTACGAGGTCATGCTGCGGGCGTTCTCCGACTCTGCCGGCCAGGGCCAGGGGGACCTGCGGGGGCTTCTCGGACGTCTGGAGTACCTCCAGTGGCTGGGCGTCGACTGCCTCTGGCTGCCGCCGTTCTACCCGTCACCGCTGCGCGACGGCGGGTATGACGTCTCGGACTACACGGCCATCGCCCCCCAGTACGGCACGCTGCACGACTTCGCGGAGCTCATCGAGGAGGCGCACTCCCGCGGGATGCGCGTGGTCATCGACATGGTGATGAACCACACCAGCGACCAGCACCCCTGGTTCCAGGCGTCCCGCTCCGACCCCGACGGCCCCTACGGGGACTTCTACGTCTGGAGCGACGACCCGACGCGCTACGAGGGCGCGCGCATCATCTTCGTCGACACGGAGACGTCGAACTGGACGTTCGACCCCGTGCGGCGGCAGTACTTCTGGCACCGGTTCTTCAGCCACCAGCCGGACCTCAACTTCGAGAACCCCGCCGTCCGCGAGGCCATGAAGGACGTCGTGCGGTTCTGGCTGCGGCTCGGCGTCGACGGCTTCCGGCTCGACGCCGTTCCCTACCTCTTCGAGGAGGAGGGCACGAACTGCGAGAACCTGCCGCGCACGCACGCCTACCTGCGCGAGCTGCGCCGCACCGTCGACGAGGAGTTCCCGGGCGCCATCCTGCTCGCCGAGGCCAACCAGTGGCCGCGCGACGTCGTGCCGTACTACGGCACGGACGACGACCCCGAGTGCCACATGTGCTTCCACTTCCCGGTGATGCCGCGCATCTACTACGCCATCAAGGACCAGAAGGCGACGCAGATCGTCGACATCCTCGCCGACACCCCGCCGATCCCCGCCGGCGCCCAGTGGGGCACGTTCCTGCGCAACCACGACGAGCTCACCCTCGAGATGGTCTCGACCGAGGAGCGCGCGTCGATGTACGGCTGGTACGCGCCCGACCCCCGCATGCGGGCGAACGTCGGCATCCGCCGCCGGCTGGCACCCCTGCTGGACAACTCCCGCGCCGAGATCGAGCTGGCGCACGCCCTCCTGCTCTCCCTGCCCGGCAGTCCGTGCCTGTACTACGGCGACGAGATCGGCATGGGCGACAACATCTGGCTCCCCGACCGGGACGCCGTCCGCACGCCGATGCAGTGGACCCCGGACCGGAACGCGGGCTTCTCCACGGCCGACCCCGGCAAGCTCTACCTGCCGGTCAACCAGTCCCTCGTGCACCACTACACGACGACGAACGTCGAGGCCCAGCTCGCCCAGCCCACGTCGCTGCTGCACTGGGTGCACGGCATGCTCGCGGTGCGTCGCCAGCACCCGGTGTTCGGCACCGGCGACTTCGCGGTCCTGCCGTGCGACAACGACGCGATCCTCGCCTTCCTGCGCACCTCGGCCGAGGAGACGGTGCTGTGCGTGGCGAACCTCGCCTCCACGCCTCGGTCGGGGGTCGTCCGCCTCCCGGACCACGCCGGGCACCGCGTCGCCGACATCTTCGGCGGCGCCCCGTTCCCCGAGGTGTCGCCGCGCGGCGAGGTGCTGGTCACGCTCGGCTCGCGCGACTTCTTCTGGCTGACCGTCACACCGCCCGAGGGGGGCTGAGTGACCGGCCGGGGCCTCGGCGCGGGGCAGACGGAGACGCTGGCGGAGCCCGTCCGGGCCACGCCGGTCCCCGACGACGCCGAGCTCACCGCGCTGGCTGCGTGGGTGCCGCACCAGCGCTGGTTCCCGGCCAAGGGCAGCGGCGCGAGCCTGGAGCGGGTCGCCGTCGTCGAGCTGACCGACCCGCTGGGCGAGGCGGAGGTCCGGCTGCACCTGCTGGCCCTGCCCACCGGCCAGGTGCTCCAGGTGCCCACCGCGTTGCGCCCCGGGTCCCCGCCGGCCGAGCCGTTCGTCGGCACGATCGGCGTCGTCCCGGGCGGGGTGCTCGTCGACGGGCCCCACGACGCCGCCTTCGTCCGGGCGTGGCTCGCTGCCGCGCAGCACGAGGGCCGGCCGCCGTCGCCCCCCGGGCCCGCGGCGGTCATCGGCGGCGAGCAGTCGAACACCTCGGTGCTGCTGCCCCAGGCTGACCCGCCCGGCATCCTCAAGGTCTTCCGCACGGTGACCGCTGGGCCGAACCCGGACGTCGAGGTCCCCCTCGCCCTCACCCACGCCGGCTGGTCCGGGGTGCCGCGTCCCCTGGCCTGGCTGGCGGGGACGTGGCCGGCCGGCGGCTCGCACGTCGTCGGGCACCTCGGGGTCCTCAGCGCCCTCGTGGCGGGAGCGCGGGACGGGTTCGAGCTGGCCTGCGAGCACGCCCGGGCCGGGACGGACTTCGGCGCGCTGGCGACGGACCTCGGCCGCACCACCGCGCAGATGCAC
>JAEWQZ010000308.1 GCA_023460255.1 Actinomycetes bacterium | reverse complement strand
CCGCAGCACCGTGCCGGGCGGCAGGACGGCCGGGGCGAGGGCGGGGTCGACAGTCGCGTGGGCGACGACGGTGTCCGGCACGGCCGGCAGCCGCGGCACGCCGAGGATCCGCTCGAGCCAGTCCACGTGCAGCCGACCGGCGAGCGTGTCCCCGTGGGCGTCGAGCTGGGGGTACTCCGCCGCGAGCGCGGCGAGCAGCGCCCGGTCCGGGTCGCCCGGGCGCGAGAGGGCCCCGGACTCCTCGAAGAGCGCGTCCCGCCACGTGCGCGTGCGGTCGAACGCCACCTGGCCGGCCGCGGTCGCCAGCGCGGTCAGCACCTCCTCGGGTGTGCGGCTCATGCCGGCTCCCGGAGGTAGAACGGGAGCACGAGGTTCGTCGGCCGCGAGTGCCGGTCGAGGCGGAAGTCAATGCGGACGTCGATGCGCTCCTCCGCCTCGCCGGCCGGGACGGCCTCGACGCCGTCGACGATCACCCGCGGCTCCCACAGGAGCAGTGCCCGCTCGACGTCGTGCGCCAGCCGGTAGCAGACGTCGGTGGTGCGGGGCTCGAAGACGTACCGGTCCACGCCGGCGCCGAGCGTCGGGCGCATCAGCCGCGCGCCGACGCCGGTGCGCAGCAGCACCCGCATCGCCTCCTGGACGTGGGTCACGCCCTCGGAGGTCGCGAGGACCGCCGCGGGCGCGCGGTTCGGCATCGTCCACCGCGGCGGGAACGCCCAGCCGCGACCGAGGTGCGGGTCGTCGCCGTAGGTCATGCGATCACCACCGTGGGGCAGCCCACCGGCACGCTCGCGCCGCACGCGCAGGAGTCGCCCGCCCGCAGCGCGGGCCGCCCGCCGACGAGCACAGTTGCCGAGCCGGCCACGAACGGCGAGGACGGGATGTGCGACGGCGGCGGGATCGGGCAGGCGTGCATGTCCCCGACGACGGCCGCCGGCATCCCGCCGACGAGCACCGTCGCCACGCCGGGGCCCACGACCGTCCCGCCGTGGACCGTCAGGTCGCCGACCCGCGCCGCACCCGGCATGCCTGCCCTCCCTAGTTGATGTTGACGAGCGCACCCTTGAGCCCGAGCGTCGCGGAGGCCTTGACGTCGAACGTCGCGGAGCTCTCGAGCTTGGCGGGGCCGCTGGACCTGCCCTCGATGCCGGTGGCGTCGAGCTTCACCTTCCCGCTGCCGGCCTTGAGCACCACGTCGCCCTGGGCCGCCGTGAGCTCGATGCCGTCGGCGGAGAGACGGATCGCGTTGCCGGAGTCACCGTGGGTGAGCGTGACCTCTGAGTCGGCCTCCGCGAGGCGCAGCGCGTTCCCGGCCGGCGTCTCGATGGTCACCGCCGAGCCGTCGCCGTCGGTGAGCCGGATGGTGTGGCCGTCGGGGGTGACGATGGCGCGCACCGGGTTCGCGTCGTCGTCGACGACCACGGGCGGCGCCGCGGCGCCGCTGTGCAGCGAGCCGAGCACCACCAGCGTCGCGTGGTCGCCGTCGAGCGGGGCGACGACCACCTCCTGCCCGACGTCGGGCGCGAAGACCGTGCCGTAGCCGTCGCCCGCGTCGAGCGTGGCCAGGCGCGCCCAGACGCCGTCGCCGGCGTCGCCACGCCACGGCAGGCGCACCCGGACGCGGTTCGTCCCGTCCGGGTCCTCGAGGGAGGCGACGACACCGACGGTCAGCCGCGTCGCCGGCACGGGTGGCTCGGGGGGCACCAGCACGGGCGGCCGGCCCACCTGGAGCTCGGTCCGGTACCCGCGGACGGACAGCCGGTGACGCACCGCTGTCACGTAGTGCGGCCCGGACATCCGGCTCCCGACACCGGTCAGGGACAGCCACGCGTCGCACCGCAGCGCCGGGTTGCCCACCACCGAGCCGTACCCGTGGTAGTGCGCCAGGGCAGCGGTGCGCTGCCGCCCGACCGCCACGACGTCGGCCTGGTCGGCGGCGGCGAGGGATGCCCGGGCGGCCCGCTCCGTGCGCAGGGGCCACCCGGCGTCGGCGACCGCGGCGCCGTGGTCGGCGCGCTCCCCGACGTCGTGGTCGGCCTGCGACGGGCCCGCCTCGGCCTCGATCACCTCGCCCGCACCCGGGTCCCAGCCCGCGCCCACCGCCGACTCCACGGCGTAGGTGAGGTCCTGGGTCAGGTGGAGCTCGGTGACGTTGCGCCCGTACTCGAGCTCGATCGGGTCCTGCGCGGCGGCCGGCGGCCGGAAGACGAGGGTGGTGTCCCGCACGTAGCAGGCCCAGCCGAGCTCGCCGGCGCGAGCGGTGAGCACGTCCCAGTCACTGCGCCGGTCACTGACCACGAAGGGCCGGGTCACCCCGTCGGCGGCATCGACGGTCAGGCCGTAGTCGGCGGCGATCGCCGACGCCACGTCCGCGTCGGAGACCTGGTCGAGCTGCCGGGAGCGCGGGGGGTACGCCAGCAGGATCGAGCGCGACCGCGCGTCGACGCGCAGCACCGGCTGCCCGTCGGCCGGGAAGTGCGTGGTCAGCGCGGAGACCACGCCGGTGAACACCGAGGTGAGCGTGCTGTGGTAGCCGAGGAGCACCTCGACCTCGGCACCCGGGGCGAACGGCCCGTCGTCGCTGTGCCGCACGGTGCGCGTGTCCGCGTCGAGGTTCTGCACCAGCAGCGACAGCCGCCCGTGCCGCCCGACCTCCTCGGCGACGTCGATCTCGACGACGTCGCGCTGCACGAGCGGCGCGACGGCCCGCCCGTCGACGCGGATCTCGAACTCCGGCCGGTCGGGCGTCGCGGCGGTGCCGTAGCGGCTCATCGCTTGTCCTTCGGCGGGAGCAGGAGGGTCTGCCCCGCGACGAGCCCGCTCGGGTTCCGCAGCCCGTTCACCGCGGCCAGCGGCCGCCAGAACGCAGGATCGCCGTACACGCGGTACGCGATGGCATCGAGCCGCTCCCCCTCGCCGACCAGCCACGTCTGGTAGAGGTCGGGCGACTCCCGGCGCTCCTCGGCGGCGATCTCCTGCGGGGCGACGACCTCCTTGAGGGTGAGCTTGGCCGTGGCGCGCAGCGGCTCGCCGTCGCGCCCGAAGAGCTTGTACGTGACGTCCACCTGGGTCAGGACGCCGCGGAACTCGAACCTGCCCCAGTAGGCGTGCACGTAGTACGGCTGGTGCGTGTCGGCCTGGAACTCGGTGAAGGCGAGCAGGGCGTCGAGCTTGTCGCCCACCGTCACGCCCGACTCGACGACGCCGGTGCCGTCGAGCAGCAGGTCGATCTGCACCTGGTCCGGCTCCCCGCCGCCGTACGACTGCTGCGGCGCCGACGAGCCCGCCGACGGCGTGGCGGTGTAGGTGTTCTTGCGCGAGAAGGACAGCTCGGTCGGGTTGAGGAGCGCACGCCACGGCGCGCCGGCGGGCTCCGTGAACTCCTGGTCCCGGTACGGCTCGATCGTGAGCTTGGTGAGCTGGTCGACGTCGAGCATCAGCGGTCCCACTCGCGGCGCAGCACCTCGAGCACGCGTTCCGTGGCCCGGCGGACGACGACGTCGAGGGCGTCGTCGTCCGGGCCGGCGCCCGCCGGCGCCGCGGCGTCGGGCGGGGTCGTCGGGGTGAGCACCACCTCGGTGACGATCTCGGCGATGACGACGGCCATCACGCACCGACCCGGGCCAGGTGGAGACCGTGGTGGGCGATCTCCACCGACTCGACGGCGACCGCCCCGGACTGGGCGTCCAGGTCCGGGCCGGTGAGCTTGACGGGCCAGCCCCGCCGGAACGCCCAGACGCGCACCGGCGCGAGCTCGCCGTCCACCGTCGACATGAGGGACACCTGGCCGTCGCGTGGCGACACCAGGCCGGTGAGGAGGTACTCGAAGAACCAGGACC
>JAEWQZ010000307.1 GCA_023460255.1 Actinomycetes bacterium | reverse complement strand
CGCCGGAGCAGGGGCGAGGACATGCCGAGCGCGGCCAGCGCGCCCGCCCCGCCGTCGTTGGTGCCCGTGCCGCCCAGCCCGACCACGACGCGGACGGCCCCGAGGGACCGGGCGGCCAGCACGAGCTCGCCCACCCCGAAGGACGTCGTCACCGTGGGGTCGCGCCGGTCGGGCGGCACTAGGTGCAGGCCCGCGGCGTGCGCCGACTCGACGTAGACGGTCGGCCCGGTCGCGCCGGGCACGCACAGCAGGGCCGCAGGGACGTCCTCCCCGAGGGGTCCGCGGACCGTGACCGGGACGACGTCGCCACCGAGGCTCGCGTGCAGGATGTCGACGAAGCCCGGCCCTCCGTCGGCGAGCGGGAGACGCGTCACGTCGTCGTGCGGGGCACCACGCGACCAGCCGGAGGCCAGGGCCCTCGCGGCCTGGACGGCGGTGAGGGTGCCGCCGAAGGAGTCGGGGGCGAGCAGGACGCGCACCGCCCCATCCTCACACCCGCCCCATCCCCACACCCAGGGGCAGGACGCCCACCGGGACCGGCCGGCCCGCGTGGGAAGATGGAGCCGTGACTGGTCCGACCGCTGCCACCGGCTTCAGCGAGCCCGCACCCTCGGCCCTCCTGCTGCTGGGCCGTGGGGTCGACCTCGCGTCCGAGCGCGGGGTTGAGTGCCCCGGTGACCTGCCCGCACCGAGCGACCCCGGCCTCGTCGAGCGCGCCCGCGCCGCCAAGGCCGCCCTCGGCGAGCGCGTGTTCGTCCTCGGCCACCACTACCAGCGCGACGAGGTGATCGAGTTCGCCGACGTCACCGGCGACTCCTTCAAGCTCGCGCGGGAGGCGGCGGCCCGGCCCGACGCCGAGTACATCGTGTTCTGCGGCGTGCACTTCATGGCGGAGTCCGCCGACATCCTCACGACCGACGCGCAGCAGGTGGTCCTGCCCGACCTCGCCGCCGGGTGCTCCATGGCGGACATGGCGGCGATCGACCAGGTCGAGGAGGCGTGGGCGGTCCTCGGCGACGTGGGCGTGGCCGACCGGACCGTCCCGGTCACCTACATGAACTCCTCGGCGGCCATCAAGGCGTTCACCGGCCGGCACGGCGGCACCGTCTGCACGTCGTCGAACGCCCAGGTCGCGCTCCGCTGGGCCTTCGACCAGGTCGGCGGCGTGGACGGAGACGGGAAGGTGCTCTTCCTGCCCGACCAGCACCTCGGCCGCAACACGGCGGTGCTCCAGCTCGGCATCCCGCTCGAGCAGTGCGTGGTCTTCGACCCGCGCCGACCCGGCGGGGGGCTTCGGCCCGACGAGCTGGCCGACGCCCGGATGATCCTGTGGAAGGGCCACTGCTCCGTGCACGGTCGGTTCTCGGCGCGCAACGTCGTCGACGTGCGTGCAGCGGTCCCCGACGTCACGGTCCTCGTGCACCCGGAGTGCAAGCACGAGGTCGTCACCGCCGCGGACATGGTGGGCTCGACGGAGTACATCATCCGGGCGCTCGACGCGGCGCCGGCCGGGTCGGCCTGGGCCATCGGCACCGAGCTCAACCTCGTGCGCCGCCTGGCCACCCAGCACCCCGACAAGCAGGTCCACTACCTCGACTCGACAGTGTGCTTCTGCTCGACGATGAACCGGATCGACCTGCCGCACCTCGTGTGGACGCTGGAGTCCCTGGTGGACGGGCGCGTGCCGAACCGCATCGTCGTCGACGCTGACGACGCGCACTGGGCCCGGGTGGCGCTCGACCAGATGCTGGCCCTGCCGGGTCTCTGAGCGGTCTCTGAGCGGCGTCTGAGCGGCGTCTGAGCGCCTCCGAGCAGCCCCTGATCGGCCCTGGGGCGGTCTTGGCGGCGGCGCCCCGGTGCGGCACCCTGGGCCGATGGGCACCGACCGACCCCTCCGGGTGGGCATCGTCGTCTTCGACGACGCCGAGGAGCTCGACGTCGTCGGCCCCTACGAGGTCCTCGCCTGGTGGGCCCGGCACAGCTCCTTGCGCCCGGAGGTCGTGACGTTCTCGGCCGACGGCGCGGGCGTCCGGCTGGCCAAGGGGCTACGCCTCGTCCCGGACCACTCCGCGGCGGACGTCGGGCCGCTGCACGTGCTCGTCTACCCCGGCGGGCGCGGGACGCGCCGGCTCGCCGGCGACCCCGAGCACCTCGCCTGGGTCCGGTCGATGCGGGCGAGCACCCCGCTCATGACCTCGGTGTGCACCGGCGCCCTCGTCTACGCCGCTGCCGGCCTGCTGGCCGGGCGCCCCGTGACCACCCACTGGGGTGCGTTCGACGAGCTCGCGCAGATCGACCCGTCGACGCTGCGCGACACCGAGGCGCGCTTCGTCGACGACGGCGACGTCATCACGTCCGCGGGCGTGTCCGCGGGGATCGACATGGCCCTGCACCTCGTCGCCCGGCTGGAGTCGCCGGACACCGCGCGCGCCGTCCGGCGCGGCATCCAGTACGACCCGGCTCCCCCGGTCTGACCCGGCGCGGCCGGCGCCCGGGTACGGTCGGCGGGTGAGCCGGCAGCTGCACCTCGCCCGCGCGATCGCGCGACCCCGGCGCCCGGTGCCGGGCATGGGTCTGTTCGACCCGTCGGTCACGCGGCTGCGGGTCCACCCCGGTGACCTGGACGTGTACCGGCATGTCAACAACGGCGTCTACCTGCAGATGATGGACGTCGCGCGCACCAACCTCATCGCGGACCTCGGGGCGTTCCCCGCCCTGCGGGCGCGGGGCTGGTACCCCGTGGCGGCCGCATCGACGATGGCCTACCGGCGCTCGCTCGGGCTGTGGCAGCGGTTCGTGATCACGACGCGCGTGCTCGGCTGGGACCCGCGCGTCGTGTACGTCGAGCAGGTGTTCTCCCGCGGGACCGAGCACGTCGCCCGGGGCTGGGTCGCCGCGCGCTTCCTCGGCACGGGTGGCGTCCGCGTCGCAGCCCCCGACGTCGCCGCCCTCCTCGGCGCGGACCCGGTGAGCCCGCCGCTGCCCGACGAGGTCGCCGCATGGGCGCTCGCGGTGGGGGTCGCCCACCGCGAGGCGACCTGACACGCCAACGCCGCCCCGCGACGGGCCCTGATCGGTTAGGTTCCCCGCCGTGGCCTCCGTGACATCGCTCCCCAGGCTCGACGGCGACCGTCCCGTGCGGACCGCCGGCCGGATCACCGGCGCGGACGGCCTGCGGGCGTTCGCGGCGCTGTGGGTGGTCGGCTCACACCTGTTCCAGCGGCTGTCGTTCGACCAGGAGCCGTGGCTCCAGGACGTCCAGCTCGTGATGATGAAGGGGCCGTTCGGCGTCAGCATCTTCTTCGTCCTGTCGGGGATGCTGCTGTCGGCGCCGTTCTGGCGGGCGTACCTGACCGGGCGTCCCTTCCCGCGCATCGGCCACTACGTGCGGCGTCGGGCGGCCCGGATCGTGCCCGGCTTCTACGCGAGCCTCGCCGTGAGCTTCGTCGTGGGCCTGGCCATCTTCCCGGAGGCGCAGCACCGCATCGTCCGGCTCCTCGCGGGCCTGACCTTCACCTCGGGGTTCCACTGGGTGACGTTCTTCCCCGCCCCGGCCAACGGGCCGCTGTGGTCGATCGGGTTCGAGGTGGTCAGCTACGTGCTCATGCCCGTGGCGATGTGGGGCCTGTTCCGGCTGCGGCCACGTGGCCCGCGCGTGGGGGCCGCCTACTGCGTGGGGGTGCTCGCCGTCGTCGTCGGGCTCAACCAGCTCATCACCACCCGGCTCGTGCCCTCACCCGAGGGGCGCGGCTGGATGTACGGCGACCTCGGCGGCGCCAAGGAGTGGATGCCGTCCTACAACCCCGTCGGCTTCTTCGCGCACTTCTGCGTCGGCATCGCCGCTGCCGCCGCGATCGTCTGGTGGCAGCTGCGTCGCGAGAGCCGCACGCACTGGGCCTTCGACGCCGTCGCCGGGGGTGCCTTCGCGGCGCTCGCGGTACTGGTCTGGGTCAACCGGGAGCCGCCGGAACCGACGTTCCTGACGAACGTCCAGGGCCAGCCCTACCTGTTCCCCTGGTTCGCGCTGCTCGTCGGCGTCGCCCTGGTGGGGCTCGCGCACTCGGAGACGCTGGGCCGGCTCGTGGACAACCCGTTCGCCAGGTACACGGCCCGGATCAGCTTCGGCATCTACATCTGGCACTACCTGCTGCTCGAGGGCTTCAGCCACATCACCGGGGGCCGCTTCTTCGTCTACGGCGCGATCGCCGAGCCGCGCACGCACCTGATGATCTCGCTCGTCCTGCTGGGGCTGACGTACGCGGTCGCCGCGGCGTCGTGGCGCTGGATCGAGCAACCGGTCCTCGAGTCGCGCTGGGCGAACCGGCCCGCGCGGCCGCGCGCCGAGCGCGCCCCGGCGTCCGCCTGATCCGTCAGCCCAGGCGCGCGAGCAGGAGTGCCTCCGCCAGGGCCGCCTTCTCCAGCTCGGCAAGGTCCACCGACTCGTTCTCGCTGTGCGCGCGCGAGTCCGGGTCCTCGACGCCGGTGACCAGCACCGTCGCGGCGGGGAACACCTCGAGCAGGTCCGACACGAGCGGGATCGACCCGCCGAGGCCCACGTCGACGACGTCGGTCCCCCACGCCTCGCCGTACGCCGCGCGGGCCACCTGGGCGAGCGGCGAGTCCGCCTCTCCGGCCCACGGGCGGCCTGCCTCGCCGTCGGTCACGACGACCCTGGCCCCGAGCGGGGCGTTGCGCTCCAGGTGCGCCCGCAGCGCGGCCATCGCATCGGCCGGCTCCTGGCCCGGGGCGATCCGCAGCGAGACCTTGGCCCGCGCCGACGGCGCCAGGGTGTTGGAGGCGTGCGCCACGCTCGTCGCGTCGATCCCGATCACGGAGATCGCGGGCTTGGTCCACAGCCGCGCGGCGATCGACCCGGTCCCGGCGAGGACGGTGCCGGGCAGCAGGCCCGCGTCGGCGCGGAACTCCGCCTCGTCGTAGTCCACAGTCGGCTCCGCCGCCGCGCGCAGCCCGGCGACCGCGACGTCCCCCGCGTCGTCGTGCAGCGTGGCGAGCAGGCGCACGAGGAGGGTCAGGGCGTCGAGGACCGGCCCTCCGTACATGCCCGAGTGGAGCGCGTGGTCCAGGACGGCGACCTCCACCTCGCAGTCGACCAGGCCGCGCAGGCTGGTGGTGAACGCGGGCACCCCGACCTTCCAGTTCACGGAGTCCGCGAGGATGACCAGGTCGGCCGCCAGCAGGTCGCGATGGGTGCGCAGGAAGTCCCCGAACGTGGGCGAGCCGACCTCCTCCTCGCCCTCGACGAACACCGTCACCCCGACGCGTCGGTCGGTGCCGAGGGCGCGCAGGGCGGCGAGGTGCGCGACGATGCCCGCCTTGTCGTCGGCGGCGCCGCGGCCGTAGAGGCGGCCGTCACGCTCGGTGGGCTCGAACGGCGGGGTGCGCCAGGCGGCGTCGGCGCCGGCGGGCTGGACGTCGTGGTGGGCGTACAGGAGCACCGTGGGCGCCCCCGGCGCGGCCGGCGCCCGGCCGACGACCGCAGGGCGGCTCTCGAGGCCGTCGGCCCGGGTGGCCGTGAGTACCCGGACGTCGGGCAGCACCTCGCGCAGCAGCTCCGCGACGGCCTCGGCGCTGCGCCGCATCTGCGCGGGGTCGAACGCCGGGTTGGAGATCCCCGGGATCCGGACGAGGTCCGCCAGGTCCGCGCTGGCGCGGGGCCACGCGTCGCGGACACGGGCCCGCAGAACCTCGGTGGGCGGGACGGGGGCGGGGTGGGCGATGTCGACGTCGGTCACGGCCCACAACGGTACCCGCGCCCTCGCGTACCCTTGCCGCGTGCCACCACGCAAGCGGACCCCCGAGCCGACCCCCGAGCCAGCCGCCTCCACCCACCCGGGCAAGGGCCGCCCGACGCCGTCGCGCAAGCAGGCCGAGGCCGCCCGCCGTCGGCCGCTCGTGGCTGACTCGCGTGGCGACGCCAAGGCGCGCAAGGCGGCCGAGCGGGAGCGCCGCCAGCGCGAGCAGCGGGCGATGCTCGAGGGCGACGAGCGCTACCTGCCCTACCGCGACAAGGGCCCCGTGCGCCGCCTCGCGCGCGACGTGGTGGACGCGCGACGCAACGTCGGCGACCACTTCGTGTGGTTCGCCCTCGGCCTGCTGGGCGCGATGTTCGTCGTCGCCGCCGTCGCCGGCAGCATCGGCGAGGAGCGGGCCTTCTGGATCCTCCAGGCCATCAACCTGGCGACGATCCTCGTGGCGCTCGCCGCGGTCGTCGACGGCTGGCTGCTGGCGCGTCGCCTGCGCAAGGTGCTGAACGCGAAGTTCCCCCCCGAGAAGATCGTGCGCGGCACCGTCATGTACGGCGTGCTGCGCGCCTACCAGCTGCGCCGCATGCGGCTGCCGAAGCCCAAGGTCGAGCGGGGCGCGACGCTGCGCTGACGCGCGCGACCCACCCGGCCTCGAATCGATTCGCCGCCCGTCGTAGGCTGGGCGCATGAAGCATCGGTTCCTCGGCAGCAGCGGCCTCCAGATCTCCGAGATCGCCTACGGCAACTGGCTCACCCACGGCTCCCAGGTGGAGAACGACGCGGCGACGGCGTGCGT
>JAEWQZ010000306.1 GCA_023460255.1 Actinomycetes bacterium | reverse complement strand
CCGCCGGGTCGTCCGACGGCGGGTCGTCCGAGGGCGGGTTGCCCGACGGCGTCGCCGCCCTCGGGCTGGTCGCTCCGGACGGCACCGGGCCGGCCGGCGACGGCGACGACACCGGGCACGCGCGGGTCCTCGACAGGTTCGGCCCACGGGACCTGCTGTCGGAGGCCGCGCACGGCATCGGCGCACGGCCGGCGCGCCTGTTCCTCACGATCATCGGCACGGTGCTCGGCATCGGCTCCCTGGTCGTCACCGTCGGCCTGGCACAGACGGCCGCGGGCCAGATCGCGCGGCAGTTCGACGCGGTCGCGGCGACGCAGGTCGTCATCGAGCCGGCGACGGCCCAGACGATGGAGGGCGAGCGGGCGACGGGCCGGATCCCGTGGGACGTCGAGGACCGGCTCTCCCGGATGGCCGGCGTCGAGCTCGTCGGGGCGATCGCCCCGGTGGACACCGGGGACGACCGGATCACCGCCGTGCCGGTGAACGACCCGTCGGCACCCACGCTGGCGAGCCCGCAGGTGCTGGCCGTGACGCCGGGCCTGGTGCCCGCCGTCGGCGGCCGGGTGGTGGCCGGGCGGCTCTTCGACGCGGGGCACGACGCGCGGGCCGACCGGGTGGTGCTCCTCGGCGCCCGTGCCGCGCAGCGGCTCGGCGTGACCCGTGTGGACAGCCAGCCGTCCGTGTTCATCGGCGACCGGTCCTACACGGTCATCGGGATCGTCGACGACGTGCGGCGGCGCTCCGACCTCATCGACGCGGTGATCCTGCCCATCGGCACCGCGCGCCACGACTTCGACCTCGCGGCGCTGGAGCAGGCGCACCTGCGGATGGCGATCGGCGCGGGCCCGGTCATCGCGGAGCAGGCGCCCTACTTCCTGGAGCCGAACAACCCCGAGTCCATCGAGGTCCAGGTGCCGCCCGCGGCGTCGACGGTGCGGGAGAACGTCCAGGCGGACATCAACTCGATCTTCCTGGCGCTCGGCGCGGTGGCGCTGCTCGTCGGCGGCCTCGGCATCGCGAACGTGACGCTGCTGTCGGTGCGCGAGCGGACCGGGGAGATCGGCCTGCGGCGTGCACTCGGCGCGACCCGCCGGGACATCGGCAACCAGTTCCTCGTCGAGTCCGGCGTGATCGGCCTGCTCGGCGGGCTGGTCGGGGCCGCACTCGGCGTCGGCGTGGTCGTCGCGGTGAGCCTCGCACGCGAGTGGACGCCGATCCTGGACACGTGGATCGTCGTCGGTGCCGCGCTGCTGGGCGGCGTGATCGGCGTGCTCGCGGGCCTGTACCCGGCCCTCAAGGCCGCCCGCGTCGAGCCGATCCTCGCGCTGCGCGGCGGCATCTGAGCCGCGGCCCCGACGGGCATCCGCGCTCTGCGGCGCTACGTCGGCCGGGCCTCCGCGCGCCGGGCCCGCCACCTCGCGCGGTGGACGAGGATGCGCCAGATCGCGACGCCGAGCACGACCAGCACGAGGATCACGAGGACCGGCAGCAGGATCGCGACGATGCTGACCGTCGCGGACGTCGCGTCCTCGGCGGCGGAGACGAACGGGGCGCCCAGGCCGAACGTGCCGGCGTTCACGATCGGCCGGCTCAGGGCCTTGCCCGCGTGCACCGTGCCCGCGAGGACGACGCCGATCACTGCGCCGATCCACGGGTTCTCCTGCCACCAGTCCGTGCTCTCGAACCGGGCGGCGGACGACGACGCCGCGAACACCAGCCCACCCATCAGCGGTCGCACGGCGGTCTGGATCAGGTCGCTCACGTGGTCGACGCCGGGCACCTTGTCGAAGACGACGTCGACGACGAGCAGCACCATGCCGGCGCCGATCGCCCACCAGGACGAGATCCAGTCGAGGCTCTCCGGGAGCTCGAGGAGGGTCGTGAACCGGTCCAGCATGCCCACGAGCACGAACGGGATGAACGCGTTGAGCCCCGCCGCTGCGGACAGCCCCGCGCCGGTGAGCGCTGCCAGCATCCACGCCTCCCTTCGCCCGGACCCAGGCTAGCGGCGCCGCCCGCCGGCGTACTGGCGGGGACGACGCGCGAGGCCGGGCCCAAGCCTGCGCTGATGAGCGAGCACCTGCGTGACCTGATCGCGGCCCGACGAGCTGGCCGAGGAGGCTGCGGCCGGTCGCCTGACCAGCGACGGGGCCGCGGACGCGGTGCCATGTGTCGCCGAACGGCGACATGCGCTAGACTGTCGCCGAACGACGACAGCTGGAGGTGCCATGCCGGCGATGCGCACCGCGGCCGACGTCGGCGCCGCCATCCGGGCTGCGCGCCGGGCGGACGGGCTCACGCAGGCGCAGCTCGCGGAGCGGGCCGGCGTCGGGCGTCAGTGGCTGGTCGCACTCGAGCGGGGACACGACCGGGCAGAGCTCGGCAAGGTCGTCGCCGTCCTTGCTGCGCTCGGGCTGCGCGCCGACACCCATGCCGACACGCCGCCCCCCGGCCGCCGCACCTGGCTCACGTCCCCCGACCTGGCCGAGGCGATCCGCGAGGAGCTCGAGCGGGGCGACACCGACTTCGCGCTCCGTCTCCTCGCCCGCGCCCTGAACGACTTCGGCTCGCTGACCGAGCCTGACGAGCGCGCCGCCTTCCTGGCGGAGCCGCCGAGCACGGGCGATCGCCGGTGGGACACGCTCGTCGCAGCCGCCGTCGGACGCGCGTGCCGCCAGGCGTCCGTCGCCGCACCGGGGTGGACCCGGACACCGCCGCTGGCGTCATGGTGGTTCCCCGTCTTCGACCCGGTCCTGACGGCGCGGACGATGCAGCGCACGCCCGCCGAGTTCGCCGCACGAGGCATCTGGCTCGACGAGCGCGCACTGGCGGTCCTCTGATGGCCGGGCCCCGCCGGGAGCTGAGCACGGACGAGGTGCGCGAGCTCCTCGCCGAGCTCGGCCGACGTCTGCGCGCAGAGGGCGTCGAGGCGACGATCTACGTCGTCGGCGGCGCCGCGATCGCGCTGGAGATCGACACCCGACGGGTGACTGTCGACGTCGACGCGGTCTTCCACCCGCGGACGA
The DNA here is from genome assembly GCA_023460255.1 of Actinomycetes bacterium. Lineage (GTDB taxonomy): Bacteria > Actinomycetota > Actinomycetes > Actinomycetales > Cellulomonadaceae > Actinotalea. The sequence continues at coordinate 792 of JAEWQZ010000306.1, read as the reverse complement.
CGGTCCGCGAGGAGGCGGAGCGCATCGCGGACGAACGAGGCCTGTCGCGCGACTGGCTGAACGACTCCGTGGCAGGCTTCGTGCCCGGCGGGGACGTCGGTGCCGTGCCACTCGGGATCGAGGGCATCACGGTCACCACTGCGTCGCCGGAGCACCTCCTGGCCATGAAGATGGCAGCCTTCCGCCCCGGCAAGGACCAGGCCGACCTCGAGCTGCTCTTCCGTGTCCTCGGCATCACCGCGCCGGAGCAGGCCGCAGACCTCGCCCTCGCCATCTACGGCGAGTACAGCGTCGTGCTTCCCGATCGCGACGAGCTACTGCTCTCCGCCCGGGCGGTCCTCGACCGACGGCGCAGGCGTCGCTGACGGGGTCGGCCCGGACCCCGTGTCCACGTCTCCGTCGGCCCCGGCGGGCTCCACGACGGGGCGCCGGCGCATGGCGACCGCCGCGAGCAGGACGATGCCCCAGGCGATGGCGAGGCGTCCGCCCGTCGTCCCGAGGCTGCCGTCGTGGTCGGGGAAGGCGACGGACGTCGCGCCGAACCAGACGGCCGACGCCGCCGCGGTGAGCGTCGGGAGCAGCCAGCACCGGACCGCCAGCACGGCGAGGCCGGCGATCAGGACGGTGGCGAGCGCGAACGCCGCCTGCGCGGGCCAGTGGTCGAGGTTCTGCGTGACGTCGGAGGGCACCGTCGGGTCGCGGAAGGCGTCGACGCTCGCCCGCGCGTAGGCGATCGCCGGGAGCAGCCCGGCGAGCACGACGACGAGGCCGGGCGCGTCGCGGCGCGTGAGG
>JAEWQZ010000305.1 GCA_023460255.1 Actinomycetes bacterium | reverse complement strand
GTCCGCGCCTCCGACGTGGCCGCCACCCGCACCCGCAACCCCTCGCTGACCAACCGGCGCTACGACGTCGTGCCCCGGGCGGACCTCGACGCCGGCGCGCCGGCCCCGCGGGGCTGGGACCGCCTGTACGCCGTCGGCGTCGGGGCGGCGGCCCTCCTCGGGCTGGCGCTCGTGCTCGCGTCCCGGCCGGTCCTCGGGGCGTTCGACCTGCTCCTCTTCGGCGGGCCGGGCCCCGTGACCGGCGCGGGACGGGACCACCTGGCCTTCGTGCACCAGGTCCTCGGCGCCGTGCTCCTGGGCTGGGCGGTGCTGCTGGCCGCGCTCGCCCCCGCCCTGCGGCGCCGCGAGCCGCGCGCCTGGGCGGCAGCCGCCGCGTCGCTGGCCGTCTGGTACGTCGCCGACACGACGTCGTCCCTCGTCGCCGGGTTCCCGGGCAACGCCGGGCTCAACACGGTGCTGGCGCTCGTCCTCGGCGGTGCGCTCGTCGGGATGCGCGGCCGGCCGCGCGGTGGCGACGAGCGACGCCGTCAGCGACCCGCGTAGGTGGCGATGCTCACGGCCACGTAGTGGCACGTGAAGCCCACCACTGTCAGCGAGTGGAAGATCTCGTGGAAGCCGAACCAGCGCGGGCTCGGGTTCGGCCGCTTGAGGCCGTAGACGAGGGCGCCGAGCGTGTACGCGATGCCGCCGGCCGCGACGAGCCAGAGCACCGCCGTCCCGCCCGACTCGGCGAAGTCGGGCAGGAACCACACGGCCACCCAGCCCAGGGCGACGTAGATCGGCACGTAGAGCCAGCGCGGCGCGCCGAGCCAGAAGACCCGCATGAGGAGGCCACCGAGGGCCCCGGCCCAGACGATGACGAGGAGGTTGCGCTTGATCGGCCAGTCCAGCAGCAGGACCGTCAGCGGGGTGTAGGTGCCCGCGATGATGAGGAAGATGTTCGTGTGGTCGAGACGGCGCAGGACGCCGGCCACGCGCGGCGACCAGCGCCCGCGGTGGTAGACGGCGCTGGTGCCGAACAGCAGGACCGCCGAGACGCCGAAGACGACGTTCGACGTCCGCGCGGCGGGCGTGGGGGAGAGTGCGACGAGGACGATCGACGCCGCCACGACAAGGGGCGCCATGCCCGCGTGGATCCAGCCGCGCAGCAGCGGCTTCATCGCGTCGAGCGTGGCGCCCGCGCGGTCGCGGACGCCTGAGTCGGTGCTCGTCGTCATCGTGCCCTCCGGGCCTGTCGTCCACGAACCTACGCAAGCGTAAGTTACTGCATCCGGCGGTGCCCTCCGACCATCGGCACAGGACCTCCACGCCGCGCGCGCGGACGGCGCGGGCCGGCACGACGCCGCGGGGTACCGTGAAGCGACCGACGCCACCGCCTCACGCCCGGGACGCCCGCATGCGCCTGCCGCACCCGCTGTACGGCCTCTACGAGCGCCGCCTGGCCGCCTCGCTGCCGCCGGACGCGATCCCGCGGCACATCGGCGTGATCCTGGACGGCAACCGCCGCTGGGCGCGCAGCGTGGGGCTGGACAAGACCACCGGCCACCGCCGGGGCGCGGACCACATCGCCGAGGTGCTGCGCTGGTCCGACGAGGTCGGCGTCGAGGTCGTCACGCTGTGGATGCTCTCGACCGACAACCTCACCCGTGAGCCGGCCGAGCTCGCCGAGCTCGTCGGCATCATCGCGGACACGGTGGGCGACCTCGCGGCGACCGGCCGCTGGCACCTGCAGGTCGTCGGCGCGCTCGAGCTGCTGCCGCCGAGCGCCTCGGCGGCGCTGCGCACCGCCGAGGACCTGACGGCCGACGTCGTCGGGATGCACGTCAACGTCGCCGTCGGCTACGGGGGCCGCCGGGAGATCGCCGACGCCGTCCGCTCGCTCCTGCGCGAGCACGCGGGCAACGGCACGACGCTCGAGGAGCTCGCCGACACCGTCACCGTCGAGCACATCGCCGAGCACCTGTACACCAAGGGACAGCCCGACCCCGACCTCGTCATCCGGACGTCCGGGGAGCAGCGGCTCGGCGGGTTCCTCCTGTGGCAGAGCGTGCACACCGAGTTCTACTTCTGCGAGGCGTACTGGCCGGACTTCCGGCGGGTGGACTTCCTGCGGGCCCTGCGCTCGTACGCGGCGCGGGAGCGCCGGCTCGGCCGCTGACGCCCGCCAGGCGGGCCACGACGGCGGCCCGTGGCGATCAGGTGAACTCCGCGCGAACGTCCGCGGGCCCTGGGCGTGTCGCGGCGGACGCCTCCGGACCGCGACGTAGCGTCCGCGGTAACGGATGACACCCGTCATCCCACGGGAGGCCAGCCCATGGAGCACCCGCTCCGGGAGGAGGGCCGGACCCCGGCCCTCGGGCCGGTCGACCGGGTCCACCTCGCCCAGCGCCGGACGGCGCGGAGCGGCCAGGCGCGGTCGTGACCGCCGCCGGAGGGGAGTCCCCGTGACCCGCACCTACGTGCTCGACACCTCCGTCCTGCTCTCCGACCCGCGGGCGATGATCCGGTTCGCCGAGCACGACGTCGTGCTCCCGGTCGTCGTCATCACCGAGCTCGAGGCCAAGCGGCACCACGCCGAGCTCGGCTTCTTCGCGCGCAGCGCCCTGCGGATGCTCGACGACCTGCGCATCGAGCACGGCCGGCTCGACCACCCGGTGCCGGTCGGCGACGCGGGCGGCTCCCTGCGCGTCGAGCTCAACCACGTCGACCCGTCGGTCCTCCCGTCGGGCTTCCGCCTCGGTGACAACGACACCCGGATCCTCGCCGTCGCCAAGAACCTCGCCGACGAGGGCCGGGACGTGACCCTCGTCTCCAAGGACCTGCCGCTGCGGATCAAGGCGTCGGCGTGCGGCCTGGCCGCCGAGGAGTACCGGGCCGAGCTCGCCGTCGACTCGGGCTGGACCGGGACGGCGGAGCTGCACCTCGCCGAGGAGCAGATGAGCGCGCTGTACCAGGCCGAGCAGCTCGAGCTCGCCGAGATCGACCTCACAGGGCAGGACCCGGGGCCCCTGCTGTGCCACACGGGCGTCGTCGTGCACTCGCCGCGCGGCTCGGCCCTCGCCCGGGTGACCGAGGACAAGCGGCTGCGCCTCGTCCGCGGCGACCAGGACGTGTTCGGCCTGCACGGGCGCAGCGCGGAGCAGCGCATCGCGATCGACCTGCTGCTCGACGAGTCCATCGGGATCGTCTCGCTCGGCGGACGGGCGGGGACCGGCAAGTCGGCGCTCGCGCTGTGCGCGGGCCTCGAGGCGGTGATGGAGCGCCGCCAGCACCGCAAGGTGATGGTCTTCCGGCCGCTGTACGCCGTCGGCGGGCAGGAGCTCGGCTACCTGCCCGGCAGCCAGGACGAGAAGATGAACCCCTGGGCCGAGGCGGTCTTCGACACCCTGGGCGCGGTGGTGTCCCGCGAGGTGGTCGAGGAGGTCATCGACCGGGACATCCTCGAGGTCCTCCCGCTCACGCACATCCGCGGGCGGTCGCTGCACGACGCGTTCGTCATCGTCGACGAGGCCCAGTCGCTCGAGCGCAACGTCCTGCTCACCGTCCTGTCCCGCGTCGGCCTGAACTCACGGGTGATCCTCACGCACGACGTCGCCCAGCGCGACAACCTGCGGGTCGGCCGCCACGACGGCGTCGCCGCCGTGATCGAGGCGCTCAAGGGGCACCCGCTCTTCGCGCACGTCACGCTGACCCGATCCGAGCGCTCCGCCGTCGCGGCGCTGGTCACCGAGATGCTCGAGGGGATCGAGGCGTAGCGGCCGGGCCGGGCTACTCGGGCGGGCGCGTCATCGAGAGCACGTCGAGCGCGGCGTCCAGCTGCTGCTCGGTGACCTCGCCGCGCTCCACGTAGCCGAGCTGCACGACGGCCTCGCGCACCGTGACCCCCCGGGCGACGGCGTGCTTGGCGACCTTCGCGGCGGCCTCGTAGCCGATGACGCGGTTGAGGGGCGTCACGATCGACGGGGAGGACTCGGCGTAGGCGCGGGCGCGCTCGACGTTGGCCGTGATCCCCGCGACGCACCGGTCCGCCAGCAGCCGGCTCGCGGAGGACAGCAGGCGCACGGACTCCAGCAGCGCCTGTCCCATCACGGGGATCTGCACGTTCAGCTCGAACGACCCGCTGGCGCCGGCCCAGGCGATGGTCGCGTCGTTGCCGACGACGCGCGAGCACACCATGAGCACGGCCTCGGGGATGACCGGGTTGACCTTGCCGGGCATGATCGACGAGCCGGGCTGGAGGTCCGGCAGGGCGATCTCCGCGAGGCCCGTGTTCGGCCCCGAGCCCATCCAGCGCAGGTCGTTGCAGACCTTCGTCAGGCTCACGGCGATCGTGCGCAGCGCCCCGGACAGCTCGACGAGGCCGTCGCGCGCGCCCTGCGCCTCGAAGTGGTTGCGCGCCTCGACCAGCGGGAGGGTGAGCTCGTCGCCCAGCACCTCGATCACCTGCTGGGCGAAGCCGGCGGGCGTGTTGATCCCCGTCCCGACGGCGGTCCCGCCCAGCGGCACCTCGGTGACCCGCGGCATCGCCGCGAGGACGCGCTCGCTGCCGTACGCCACGGCGGCGGCGTACCCGGAGAACTCCTGGCCGAGCGTGACGGGCGTGGCGTCCATGAGGTGCGTGCGGCCGGACTTCACGACGTCGTGCAGAGCGGCGGCCTGCGCCTCGAGCGCGGCGCCGAGGTGCTCCAGCGCGGGCAGCAGGTCGCGCACCACGCCGAGCGCGGCCGCCACGTGCACGGACGTCGGGAAGACGTCGTTGGACGACTGGGACGCGTTGACGTGGTCGTTCGGGTGCACGTCGCGTCCGAGGCGCCGGGTGGCCAGGGTGGCCAGCACCTCGTTCATGTTCATGTTCGACGAGGTGCCGGACCCGGTCTGGTAGACGTCGACGGGGAAGTGCGCGTCGTGCGCGCCGGAGGCCACCTCCGCGGCGGCGTCGGCGATCGCGCCGGCGACGTCGTCGGGCAGGACGCCGAGGCGGGCGTTGACCAGGGCGGCGGCGCGCTTGACCCGGGCGAGCGCCTCGATGTGCCGGCGCTCCAGCCGCGCGCCGGAGACCGGGAAGTTCTCGACCGCTCGCTGCGTCTGGGCCCGGTAGAGGGCGTCGGCGGGCACGCGGACCTCGCCCATCGTGTCCCGCTCGATGCGGTACCCCGCGCGGTCGGTGCCCGTGCTCTCGGCTGCCTCGCTCATGGCTCCATGCTCCCATCAGGCCCGGTGTGCTCAGCGGCCAGGCCGTGCGCGACGACGGCGCGGACGCGGCCCTCTGCGAGCTCGTACGTGGCGCCGACGACGGCGCACCTGCCCGCGGCGACCGCGTCGCGCACGGCCGTCGAGTCCTCCAGCAGCGCCTTCGCCGTCGCGCGGACGTGCGCCGCGACGAGCTCGGCCTCGTCGGCGTCGGGCGTCGTGGCCAGGGCGGCCACCAGGTGCGGGCGGACCCGGTCGACGATCGAGCGGACGTACCCGCCGGGCTCCGCCCCGCCGCGCAGGTACTCGCGGGTGGCGGCCACGGCCCCGCAGGCGTCGTGCCCGAGGACGACGACCAGGGGCGTGCCGAGCACCGTCACGCCGTACTCGATCGAGCCGAGCACCGTGCTGTCCGTGACGTGCCCGGCGGTCCGGACCACGAAGAGGTCGCCGAGGCCGCGGTCGAAGATGATCTCCGCCGCCACCCGCGAGTCGGAGCAGCCGACGAGGACCGCGAACGGCTCCTGACCCGCCCGCACCGCCGCGCGCCGGTCGGCGTCCTGCGAGGGGTGGTGCATCGTGCCGGCCACGAAACGCGCGTTGCCGTCGCGCAGCGCCCGCCACGCCTCGGCCGGGGTGGTGGGCGTGGAGTCCTGGGATGACATGGGGGAATCCTGGCAGGCCCGGGCACGGACGTCGCGCGCTGCCCGCGTGGCGGTCCGGGCTCCCGGGCCGCTCCGGTGGCGCAGGTGCCGGAGTCGTTGTCCCATGGGCTCCTAGACGGGGGGTGCCGAGTGGGTCGACGACGACGCCGCAGGGCCGCTGCCGGGGTGGTGGGGCTGACCCTGGCCGCCGGGACCCTGGCCGCGTGCCAGGGGGAGTCGGGGCCCCCCGTGCTCACCTGGTACACGAACCCCGACGCCGGCGGCCAGGCCCGGATCGCGCAGCAGTGCACGCAGGCCGCCGACGGCGAGTACGTGATCGAGACGGCCGGCCTGCCGCGGGACGCCTCGAGCCAGCGCGACCAGCTGGCCCGGCGACTCGCCGCCCAGGACTCGTCCATCGACCTGATGAGCCTGGACCCGCCCTTCATCCCCGAGTTCGCCAACGCGGGCTTCCTCGCCCCGGTGCCGCCCGACGTCGCCGAACGGGTGAGCGAGGGGGTGGTCGAGGGGGCCCTGCTGGGCGCCACGTGGGAGGACGAGCTCGTCGCGGTGCCCTTCTGGGCGAACACGCAGCTCCTCTGGTTCCGGACGTCCGTGGCGGAGGAGGCGGGTCTCGACCTCACGCAGCCGGTGACGTGGGACCAGCTCATCGAGGCCGCGGCGGCGACGGACACCTACCTCGGCGTCCAGGGCACCCGCGCGGAGTCCCTGACCGTCTGGATCAACGCGCTCGTCGCCTCGGCCGGCGGGCAGATCATCGAGGACCCGGAGGCCGTCGCGGACGAGGTCTCGATCGACCTCGACTCCGAGGCGGGCCGTGAGGCGGCGCGGATCATGTCCGAGATCGGGTCCCAGGGCCTCGGAGGGCCGGGCCTGCCCACCGCCGACGAGAACGCGACCTTCTCGATCTTCCAGGGGGACCGCGGCTCGTTCATGGTCAACTGGCCGTTCGTCTGGCCCGCGATGAACGGCGCCGTCGAGGCCGGCCAGCTCGACCAGGAGGTGCTCGACGACATCGGGTGGGCGCTGTACCCGGCGACCGTCGAGGGGCAGGACGCACGCCCGCCGTACGGGGGCATCAACATCGGGGTCGGCGCCTTCTCGCCGCACCCGGAGCTGGCCTACGCAGCGGCCGAGTGCATCGTCGACCCGGCCCACCAGGCCGAGTACTTCGTCACGGACGGGAACCCGCCGTCGAACGGGGCCGCGTACGACGACCCCGACGTGCAGGAGGCCTTCCCGATGGCCGACCTCATCCGCGCCTCCCTGGAGCAGGCCGCGCCGCGGCCCCAGACGCCCTACTACAACGAGGTCTCCGGCGGGCTCCAGCAGACCTGGCACCCGCCGTCGGCCATCGACCCGGAGAGCACGCCGCGCCGCGCCGCGGAGCTCATCACGGCCGTCCTGCGGGGGGAGCAGCTCCTGTGACCAGTGCCACCGCTCCGACGCGCGGCAGCCGCACCGCGCAGCCCGCCCGCGGGCGCGACGGGCGCCGCC
>JAEWQZ010000304.1 GCA_023460255.1 Actinomycetes bacterium | reverse complement strand
GGTCAGGATGACGTTCCCGTCGGGGGCGTAGCGCACCATGAGGTCGCCGCCGAGGAGCTTGACGGTGACGGTGGTATCGGGCCTGCAGTAGCCAAGCTCGACCGCCGCGACGACCGCCGCGCACGCGCCGGTCCCGCACGACTCCGTCTCCCCCACGCCCCGCTCGTGCACGCGCATCCGCAGGCGGCCGGCGCCGTCGGCGCTCTCCCCGAGCGGGACGACGAGCTCGACGTTGGTCCCGGCCGGCGGCACGGGCGCCACCGACGGCTCGTGCACGAGGTCGGCGGCGGTCAGCAGGTCCTCGTCGGGCAGCGCGACGACGGTGTGGGGGTTGCCGATGTCGACCCGCAGGGCCGGGCGCGTCACGCCCAGTCCCGGGACCGTGACCTGTGCGTCGTGCCCCGCAACCGCCGCGTCCGGACCCCCGGGCAGGACCCACGGGCCCATGTCGACCTCGTACCAGCCCACCCCACCCTCCGACACAGGCACCGCGCCGTCGCCACCCTGCGTCGGCACCTCGTCCGCAGGAAGTCGCCGCACCGGACGTACACCGGCCCGGGTACCCAGCACGAGCTCCGCGGTGCCGTCCCACACGCCGACGTGCTCCGCGAAGGCGGCCACGACGCGCGCCCCGTTGCCGCACATCTCCGCCACCGAGCCGTCCGCGTTGCGGTAGTCCATGAACCACGTGGCCCGGGGATCGGCGGCCAGCGCCGCGGAGGCGTCGGGCACCACCGCACTGCGCACCAGACGGATGACCCCGTCGCCCCCCACGCCGGCCCGCCGGTCGGCGAGCGCGCGGACCAGCTCGGGCGTCAGGTCGACGTCCCCGTCGGCGTCGGCCAGCAGCACGAAGTCGTTGCGGGTGCCGTGCCCCTTGGTCACCGCCAGGCGAGCGGACGACCCGGCATCGTGGGCGGCGGTCATGCGCCGAGCGTACGGCGTCCGGGCGGCGGGTCCTGGAGGTGCCCGGCGTCAGCGGCGGCCACGAGCCGCAGCACCTGCTCGCCAAGGTCGGGCGCGTCGGCGGCGAACCAGTGCACACGTGGGTCACGCCCGAACCACGTCATCTGGCGCCGCGCCAGCCGCCGCGTCGCCACGACCGTCTGCGCGCGCGCCGTGGGCTCGTCGACCCGGCCGGCCAGCAGGGCGAGCACCTGGGCGTACCCGACCGCGCGCGCGGCCGTGCGCCCCATCCGGTCCGCGAGCGCCGCGGTCTCCTCGACCAAGCCCTCGGCCCACATCCGGTCGACCCGGGTGGCGATCCGCGTGTCCAGCTCCGTCCGCGACAGGTCCAGGCCGATCTGGACGGCCGGGACCTCGTACCCGGCCGGCTCGGGCAGGCTCGCGGAGTAGGGCCGGCCCGTCAGCTCGACGACCTCCAGCGCCCGCACGATGCGGCGCGTGTTCGCCCTGCTGATCGACGCGGCGGCCGCGGGGTCGACCGCCGCCAGGGCGTCGTGCAGGAGGCCGGGACCCTCGCTGCGCGCGCGCTCCTCCAGCCGGGCACGAACGGCGGGGTCCGTCGGAGGCAGCTCGAAGCGGTCCAGCAGGGCCCGCACGTACAGCCCGGAGCCGCCGACGACGACCGCACGGGCACCGCGCCCGGCGATCGCCGCCACGTCCGCGCGCGCGTGCTGCTGGTACGCCGCGACCGAGGCCTCCTCGGCGACGTCGAGGACGTCCAGCTGGTGGTGCGGGACTCCGCGGCGCTCCGCGAGGGGGAGCTTCGCCGTGCCGACGTCCATCCCGCGGTACAGCTGCATCGCGTCGGCGTTGACGACCTCACCGCCCACGGCGCCCGCGAGCCGGACGCCGAGGTCGGACTTCCCCGTCGCCGTCGGCCCCACCACGGCCAGCACCGGCCGAGCCGTCACCCCCACCGCCACGAGAGGCAGGCGTAGGTGGCCCCGAAGGGCGCGCTGACGTGATGGCGCACGGCGGCCGGCGGCTCGTCGGGGACGGCGCCGAGGAGCACCTGGCACGGCGCCCAGGCGCTGATCGCCAGCTCCAGCGCGAGCTGCGGCGAGACGGCGGCCAGCCGCGAACGGGCCGCGTCGCCGAGGTCCGACAGGTCGCTGACCATCGCGTCGTCGAGGACCGCCGCGCGCTCGTCGGAGGCGAGCGGGCCGTCCGGTCCCCGGCGTGCGCTCAGGCCGCCCACCAGCAGGAGTGCTGTCGCCCGGTCCGCGACGAGCCGGGTGCCGATCGTGCGCAGCTCCTCCGCGGGCGCCAGCCCGACACCCGCGAGCTCGACCGGCCCGGTCCAGCCGGCACGGTCGAGGAGCAGCAGCCCGACGGCGGCGGGGACGTCGTCCACGAGGATCGCGGGGCCTCGGCCGTACGTCGCCCGGGGTGCCCAGCCGAGGCAGCCGTCGTCGACCCCGGCGGCAGCGAGCGAGGGGTGCAGGTGTCCCGTCGTGTGCACGGGGGCGTCGCGGCTCGGCGCGACGAGCACGACGACGTCGGGCTGGGCGGCACGCAGCGCTGTCGTCGCCGCCACCGCCGCGGAACGCTCGACGCCGAGCACAGGGGTGCCGCCCGACGCGCCGGGCACGAGCAGGGCGGTCGGCGGGACGAGCGCGGCGGCCACGAGCACGCCACGACGCTACCGCGCCGGACGCTCGGCCGAGGGGCACCTCGATCATGGACTCGTCGTCCGGACCGCACCAGGTCTGGAATCCGCATCGATGACGCACCCGATGTCGGTATTGTCCCCCTGCCGCGCCTCCCACTTCCCCGAAGGACTGAGCATGGGCTTCTTCACCAAGACCGAGATGGGACCGATCGGTGGTCCGCTTCCCGCCCTGCGCCACGAGACCATCGAGGCAGTCCTCGACGGGTGGGGTGCCTCCTACGCCACCGACGGCGACGGCGACCTGGGCGGCTTCTGGGACGGGCACCTCTTCTACTTCCTGCGCGACGGCCGGGAAGGCACGGTCCTCACGGTGCGCGGACGCTGGAACCGGACGGTCGGCCCGGAGGAGCACGACCGCCTCGTCGGGCTCATCAACGACTGGCACGCCGAGAAGATCTGGCCCAAGGCGTACGTGCGGGCCGAGGGCGAGTACCTGGGCGTCTACGCCGACCTGTCGACCACCCTCGGCGCCGGCGCGACCCAGGCCCAGGTGGACGACCTCATGAGCTGCGCGCTCGCGACGTCGCTGCAGCTGTTCGAGCACCTCGACGAGCAGTACCCGGAGGCCGCTGCGGCGGCGGCCGCCGCCATGGCGGAGCAGGAGGCCGCCGCCGGGGACCCGGTCGACGGCGAGCCCGGCTGACGTGTCCCCGGCGCACGTGTCCCCGGCCACCCCACCCGACGGCGACGGCACGCCCTCCGCACGGGCGTTCCAGGTCGATCTCCGAGGCGTCGTCGACCTCCTCGCGCGCCACCTGTACTCCGGCCCGCGGGTGTACCTGCGCGAGCTGCTCCAGAACGCCGTCGACGCGATCACCGCGCGCCGGGGGTCCGACCCGCAGTGCCCGGCGCGGATCCGGCTCCGCTGCCTGCCCGACGGCACCCTCGAGGTCCGCGACACCGGCATCGGGCTGACCCTCGCGGAGGCCGAGCGGCTGCTGGCCACGATCGGCGCGAGCTCCAAGCGGGACGCGGACCTGGGGACAGCCCGGGAGGAGTTCCTCGGCCAGTTCGGCATCGGCCTGCTCTCGGCCTTCATGGTGGCTGACGAGATCGAGCTGGTGGCCCGCTCCGCCTCCGGGAGCGCGCCCGTGCGCTGGCGGGGCTTCGCGGACGGCAGCTACACGCTGGAGGAGCTGCCGCCCGACGGCGACGACACGCCCGGCGAGGGTGACGGCGACGACGAGGACCCCGACGCCGCAGTGGGCTCGCGCGTGCGCCTGCGGCCCCGGCTCGACGCCGAGCACTGGGTGGCGCGCGACACGGTGCTCGCCCTCGCGGCGGACTTCGGCGCCCTGCTCCCGGTGGACATCGCCGTCGAGGTCCCGGTCGGGCAGGGCACGGCCTGGCGCCGCGTCACGGCGGACGAGCTCCCGTGGCAGCAGCAGTACCCGAGCGCCGTGGCACGGAGCGCCGCACTGGCCGCGTACTGCGAGGCGACTCTCGGCTTCACGCCGCTGGCCCACATCGACCTCTCGGTTCCCGTGGCGGGGGTGACCGGGGTCGCCTTCGTCCTGCCGTCGGCGGCGAGCCCCACCTCCGCCGGCGCGCACCGCGTGTACGTCAAGCGGATGCTCCTCGGTGCCCGGGTCGACGGCGTGCTCCCGGAGTGGGCGTTCTTCGTGCGGTGCGTGCTGGACGCCGGGGGCCTGCGCCCGACCGCGTCCCGCGAGCAGCTCTACGTCGACGACGTCCTGCTGGGCACCCGCGAGGCGCTGGGGCGGGCGGTCCAGGACTGGCTCGCGACGACCTTGGCCGAGCCGTCCGGGCTGCGCCGCCGGTTCCTCGAGGCGCACCACCTGGCCGTCCGAGCCCTGGCGTTGACCGACGACGCCATGCTGTCCACCGCCGCGACGGTCCTGCCGTTCGAGACCACCGACGGGGTCGCGACGGTGGAGGAGGTGGCCGAGAGCGCCGGCGAGGTCCTGTGGACCCCGAGCCTGGAGGAGTACCGCCGGGTCGCACCGGTGGCCCGTGCGCAGGGCCTGACGGTGGTCAACGGTGGCTACGTCTACGACGCCGACCTCCTCGGGCGGCTCGCGCGGCGCCGTCCGGACTGGCGCGTCCGCACCCTGAGCAGCGACGACGTCCGACAGGTGCTCGCGCCGGTCGACCCGGGCGCCGAGCTCGCCTGGCTGGACACGCTGGCCGCCTGCACCGCCGCCCTCGCCGGGCACGACACCGAGGTCACCGTGCGCAGCTTCGAGCCGGACACCCTGCCCGCCGTCCTGCTGCACGACCGCGAGGGCGACCACCAGCGGGACCTCGCGCGGGCCGCGGAGGTGCAGGACGTGTGGGGTCATACGCTCAGCGCGCTCGCCCGCCCGACGGCGGCCGCGCGACAGCTGGTCCTCAACGCCGCGAACCCGATCGTCCGACGCCTGCTCGACGCCCCGCCGGGCCCGGTCCGCGATGCCGGGGTCCGCTCGCTGTTCGTCTCCGCGCTCCTCCTGGCCGGTGAGCCGCTACGCGCCCGGGAGACCGACCTGATGGCCCGCGCGCTCGGCGCGCTGCTCGACGCCGGCCTTGCTGCACCCGCCGAGGAGGGCGCCGGGACGCCCGACGACAACGAAGGGACGCCCCAGTGAGCCGACCCCTGCACGCCGCCAACGCCGCCATCGGCCGCATCGGCCGGATGCCCTACGGGCTCGCCCGGACGCAGGCCGCCGAGCAGGAGGTCCGGCAGATCGAGGCCGAGGGGCCGGTCGAGGCGCTCGCGTACGCCCTGGGCACGCTCGTCGACTCGATGTTCTGGGCGGGCGAGGCCGAGAGGTCGTTCGTCCCGTTCACGCGCATGGTCCGGCTGTGGGACGAGCACCCCGAGCACTTCGACTCCGGCGACCGCCACTCCCTCTTCTGGATGTTCAAGTGGATGGTCGCCGACCTCGTCGAGTTCCCGTCCGTCCCTGCCGCACAGGTCGAGGCGACGATCGCCGACATGGCGCGCCGGTACGCCATCGAGGGCTTCGGCACCAACGCCGTCATGCACCAGCGGTTCATCTGGGCCGTCGAGCGGGGCGCCACGGCAGAGGCCGACGCCGCGTTCGACGCCTGGTGCGCGACCCCACGGGACGAGTTCAGCCAGTGCGAGTCGTGCGAGCCGGGCGACCGCGCCGCGTACCTGGTCTCCCGGGGCCGCCACGACGAGGCGATCCGGGTCGTCGAACGGGCCCTGGCCGACTCCCCCAGCTGCGCGTCCGAGCCGGCGGACATGCTCTCCTACCTCCAGCTCGCCTACCTCGCCGTCGGGCGCGACGCCGACGCCGCGTCGGCGCACCGTCGCACCGTCGCACACCTCGCCGAGGCCGCAGGGTCGATGACGGGCGCCCGCGGGCGACTCCTGGAGTTCCTGGCCCGTTCCGGCAACGACGCCGCCGCGCTGCGACGCCTCGAGGCCGACCAGGACCTGCTCGTCGGGGGCGACACCCCGCGCGAGCGCCTGAACTACCTCACGCGCGTCGGCGTGGCGACGCACCTCATCGCCGCCGACGGCGGGGCGGACATCCCGCTGCGGCTCACCGTGGTGCCCGCCGCCACGGTGGGCGAGCTCGACACCTGGGCCCGCGCACAGGCCACGGAGCTCGCGGCCGCGTTCGATGCACGCAACGGCACGGACGCCGCGTCGCGGCACGTCGCCGAGTCGTGGTCGGCCGAACGGGACGGGCG
>JAEWQZ010000303.1 GCA_023460255.1 Actinomycetes bacterium | reverse complement strand
TGTCCGGGCACGGCGTCCGTGCGCCGGCGGGTACCGCGGCGCTGCTAGGGCGCGCGGCGTGACGTCCACCCGAGCAGCCGCTCGACCGGCCACGTCGTCACGACGCGGTCCGCATCGACGCCGTGCGCGGCGAGCCGGTCGCACCCGTCGACCAGCCAGTCGAGCTCGCCCGGTGCGTGCGCGTCGGTGTCGATGCTGAACAGGCACCCGGCCGCGGCGGCGACCTCGATGAGGTCGTCGGGCGGGTCCTGCCGCTCGGGCTGGCAGTTCACCTCCACGGCGACGCCGTGCGCCGCGCACGCGGCGAAGACCTCGTCCGCGTCGAACTCGCTGCGCGGACGCTCCCGCCCGCGCACCTTGCGGCCCGTGCAGTGCCCGAGGACGTCCGTCCACGGCTGCGCCACCGCCGCGACCATCCGCCGGGTCATCGCCGCCCGCTCCATCCGGAGCCCCGAGTGCACCGACGCGACGCGGACGTCGAGCGCCGACAGGAGCTCGGGGGTCTGGTCCAGGGTGCCGTCGTCGAGGATGTCGACCTCGATGCCCCGCAGGAGGCGGAACGGGGCAAGGACCTCGTTCGCACGGTCGACGAGGTCGATCTGGGCGCGCAGGCGGTCTGGGGAGAGCCCGTTGGCCACCGTGAGCCGGGGCGAGTGGTCGGTGATCGCGAGGTACTCGTGGCCGGCCTCCACAGCGGCCAGGGCCATGTCCGACAAGGACGCGACGCCGTCGCTGGCCTCCGTGTGCGCGTGCAGGTCCCCGCGGACCGCAGCACGCAGCGCCCGTCCGGCCTCCGTCACCGCGGCGGTCGGGCCGTCGAGCCCGGCGAGCAGCTCGGGGACCTCCCCGGCGAGCACGGCGGCGATCACCTGGGCCGTGCTCTCCCCGACGCCCGGCAGGTCGCGGAAACGGCCCTGCGTCGCCCGGGTCCGCCACTCGTCGTCGGACAGGTCCCGCACGACGTCGCCCGAGCGCCGGTACGCGCGCGAGCGAAACCGCGCCTCACCCCGCCGCTCCAGGAGCTGGGCGATGCGGTGCAGCGCGCGTGCGGCGTCGTGCTGCGACGCCCCCGTGTCGGGCACCGTCAGGACGCGCGTCGACGCGGGGCCTTCTTGGCCGGTGCCGACTCCCGCTCCTCACCGCCGGCGTCGGCGGACTTCTTCGCCTTCGTGGACGTCCCGGACTTCCCGCTCGCCGGGGCCGAGTCGCTCGACGACGCCCCTCGCGCGGCCTCGGTCCCGCCCGCGCCCTTGGCCCCGCCTGCGGCCTTGCGTCCGCGGGCCGGCGTGGACCCGGACCGGTCGGCGGCGTCGTCCTCGGCGCCCTGAGGGCCGCCCCGGGCCTGTCGGGCACGCTCGACGCTGCGCTGGAGCGCGGAGAGCAGGTCGACGACCTCGCCGCCCTCCTCCTTCTCCTCCTGGGGCTGGGCCGGCTGGACGGTGCTGCCCGAGCTCACCTTGGCCTCGATGAGGGCCTCGAGCGCCTGCGCGTAGGAGTCGGTGAAGTCCGACGGGTCGAAGTCGGCCGCGAGGGACTCGACGAGCGAGGCCGCCATCGTGGCCTCCTGCGGCCGCACCGTGACATCGGCGTCGAGCACCGGGAAGTCGGCCTCGCGCACCTCGTCCGGCCACAGCAGGGTCTGCAGGCAGATGACCTTGTCCCGCACGCGCAGCACGGCCATCGTCTCCCGCTGCCGCAGGGCGACCTTGACCACCGCCATGCGGTCGGTGGCCTGCAGGGCCTCCCGCAGGAGGGCGTAGGGCTTGACCGCCGTCTTCTCGGGCTCGAGGTAGTACGTGCGGCCCAGCATGATCGGGTCCACCTGGTCGGCCGGCACGAACTCCTCGACGGCGATCTCGCGCTCCGTGGACAGGGGCAGCTCGTCCAGGTCCTCGTCGGTGAGGACGACCATGCGACCGTCGTCCGTCTCGTAGCCCCTGACGATGTCGGCCTGCGTGACCTCGGCGCCGTCGATCGAGCACACCTTGCGGTACCTGATGCGCCCGCCGTCCTCGCGGTGCACCTGGTGCAGGGTGACGTTGTGCTCGCCCGTGGCGGCGTACACCTTCACCGGCACGTTCACCAGGCCGAAGGCGACGGCACCCTTCCAGATCGCTCGCATGTGCTCCTCCTCGGCGGGGGCGACCCGCGCGGCAGCCGCCGGCGGCGCGGGTGCCGCCGGTCCCCCCACCAGGCAGGATGGACCCGTGCAGCCCATGCTGGCTACCCGAGCGGCCGATAGAACCGGCCTTCCTCGTGGGGACGAGTGGTCCTACGAGGTCAAGTGGGACGGCGTACGGGCCCTGGCGGACACCACCTCCGGCGCCCTGCGGCTACGCGCCCGCTCCGGCCGGGACGTCACGGTGAGCTATCCCGAGCTCTCCGGGCTGGCCTCCTGGCCGAACGCCGTGGCCGACGGCGAGGTGGTCGTGCTGTCCGGCGCCGTCCCCAGCTTCGAGGCGCTCGCCGAGCGCATGCACGTGCGCGACGCCGCCCGTGCGCGACGCCTCGCCGCCGGGTCACCTGTGACGTTCGTGGCGTTCGACCTCCTGGTCCTGGACGGGGTCGACCTCACGCGACGCACGCTCGACGAGCGCCGGGCCACGCTCGCCGCCCTCCCCCTTCCCGACCGGGTCCAGGTCTCACCGGTGTACCCGGACCTCGACCCGCTCTGGGAGGTGACCCTCGAGCACGGCCTGGAGGGCGTCCTCGCCAAGCGACGCACCTCGACCTACCAGCCCGGCCGCCGGTCGGCGGACTGGGTGAAGGCGGCGCACCGGGGCACCCGGGTCGCCGCCGTCGTCGGCTGGCGTCCTGAGGGGACGGCGGAGGCAGGGCGGGCGGCCGTCGCCGGCCTCGGCCCGCTCGGTGCCGTCCTCCTCGCTGCGCCCGACGCGGCAGGCAGGTGGCGGTACCTCGGCCGCGC
>JAEWQZ010000302.1 GCA_023460255.1 Actinomycetes bacterium | reverse complement strand
GCTCGGGCCGGACGACGTCCGCGCCGCCCGGCCGGACGCGCGGCCGGTGGTGGTCGTCGACCTGGCGCTGCGGCACGACGTCGACCCGGCGGTGGCGGGCGTGCCGGGCGTGACGCTCGTCGACCTCGCGACGGTGCAGCAGCACGCCGGGTTCGTCGCGCCCGAGGTGGCGGACGGCTGGCAGATCGTCGCCGAGCACGCCGCGCGGTTCGCGGACACGCTGTCCGACCGTGACGTGGTCCCGGCGGTCGTGGCCCTGCGGGCCTACGTGCACGAGGTGCTCGAGGACGAGCTGAGCCGCTCCCGCAGCGACCCCGAGGCCGAGCGTGCGCTCCGCCGGTTCGCCGGACGGCTGCTGCACAGCTCGGCCGTGCGGGCGCGTGAGCACGCGCGCCGGGGGACGGCCGACGAGTACCGGCGGGCCGTCGAGACGCTGCTGGGCGTCGAGCTGGACGAGGACTGAGCGCGCCCGGGCCGCGGGGGGCGCTACAGGCTGTCGCCGAAGTCGTTGCGGAACGCCGCGACGAGCGCGTCCTGCCAGTCCGAGACGGGCTCGAGACGGCCGTAGAAGAAGCGCAGCACGTCGGGCTCCTCGACGAAGCGCAGGCCGCCGACCAGGTGGCGGTTCTGGTACAGCCAGTCGATCCGGTCGATCGCGTAGCGCACCTGCGACAACGTGAAGACGCGGCGGGGCATCGCCAGGCGCAGCAGCTCCATCTCGGCGAACCGCTCGCTGCCGTCGGGCTCGCGCTGCTCGGACAGCGTCCCGCGCTCCATCCCGCGGATGCCGCCGGCGAGGTACGCGGCGGCGGCCAGGGAGCCGGCGGGGTACTCGTCCTGGGGCAGGTGGTCGAGGAACCTCATCGCGT
Source organism: Actinomycetes bacterium (assembly GCA_023460255.1). Taxonomy (GTDB): domain Bacteria; phylum Actinomycetota; class Actinomycetes; order Actinomycetales; family Cellulomonadaceae; genus Actinotalea. The sequence continues at coordinate 2,861 of JAEWQZ010000302.1, read as the reverse complement.
CGACGTGGCAGCCGAGGCCGCCCGCCGGGGTGATCACGGGCACGCCGCGCCGGTCCAGCTCGTCGACCATGTAGGCGATGAACTGCGGCCCCTGGCCGATCATGTCCAGGTCGAGGGTCTCCTCGAGGCCGACGGCCATGGCCTCCATCTCGCGCACCGACATGCCGCCGTAGGTGAGGAAGCCCTCGTACAGCGGGATCAGGGGGCGCATCCGCTCGTAGAGCCCGCGGTCGCGGACGCAGATGCCGCCGCCGCGCGCGCAGCCGAGCTTGCGGGCCGAGAAGTAGATGACGTCGAACAGGTCCGCCATCGTCCGGGTGATGTCGGCGACGGGCGCGTCGGCGAACTCCGCCTCCCGGGTCTTGTTGAACCACAGGTTGTCGGCGAGCAGGCTCGCGTCGAGCACGAGCAGCAGGCCGTACTCGTCGCACACGGCCCGCACCGCGCGCATGTTCGCGATCGACACCGGCTGACCGCCGATGAGGTTGGTGCCCGCCTCGATGCGGACGAACGGGATGCGCTCCGCCCCCAGCTCGGCCGCCATCGCGCGCAGGGCGTCGACGTCGAGGTCGCCCTTGAACGGGGCGGTGCTCGTGACCTCCAGGCCGGCCGGGGTGATGAGCTCGGTCACCCGGCCACCCTTGAGCACGATGTGCGTCTTGGTGGTGGTGAAGTGGTAGTTCATCGGCACGACGCTGCCCTCGGTCACGAACGTCTGGGCGAGGATGTGCTCGGCGGCGCGGCCCTGGTGGACGGGCAGTAAGTACGGCGTGCCGAGGACGTCCTGCAGCACCGCCTGGAGCCGGGTGAAGGTGGCGCTGCCCGCGTAGCTGTCGTCGGCGACGAGCATCGCGGCCTGCTGCCGGTCGCTCATCGCGTTGACGCCGCTGTCGGTGAGCATGTCGAGGAAGACGTCGGCGTTCTGCAGCAGGAAGGTGTTGTTGCCCGCGGCCGTCAGGGCCGCCAGCCGGTCCTCGATCGGCGGCAACGTGAGCTTCTGGACGATGCGGACCTTGTGCATCTCGAGCGGGAGCTGCTCGCCGCTGTGGAACGTCACCGTCGTCATGGTGTCTCCGCGGGTGGGTGCGCGCGTCGTCGTCGCGCACGGTCCGGTCGCCGAGCTCGGCGGTGGTCACGCTAGTGGCGTACCGCCCAGTAGGTGAGACGTTCCGTTCTCGAACGTGAGATGCGAGCGTGGGTGCCAGAGAGTCGCCGGAGCGACCAGCCTCAGGCGCGGCCGTCGCCGGCGTGAGTACCGCTCGGGAGCACCAGGTGCAGCACCCGGTACAGCCGTTCCTCCGCCGGGTCCGCCAACGGCGGCAGCAGCAGCGTGGTCATGCCGACGTCGACCGCGGCGCCGTCCCAGCCGCCGCGGTCGCCCACCATGAGCACCTCGGACGCGGGCATGTCGAGCCCGCCGAGGGCGGCACGGAAGATCGCCGGGTCGGGCTTCGCGACCCCCAGCTCGAACGAGAGCGCCCAGGTGTGGACGAGATCGGCCCACGAGCGGCCGTCCGGGAGCAGGTGGGTCGCGAACGTGGGTCGCAGGTCGACATGGATGTCGCTCACGATCCCGACGCGCACGCCGGCCGCCGCGAGAGCGACCAGCAGTGGCCCGACGTCGTGCGCGAACGCGTTGAGGGAGACGTCCGACTCGACGGCGTAGAGCGCCGCCGCCAGGTCGTCGTCGAGTCCCGCCGCCCGGAACCAGTCCGCGTACGCCGCCCTGTGCTCGACGACGTCGGTGTCGACCTGCGACGAGTCCACCCGCGAGCTGTCGGTGCCCCGCAGGGCACTCAGCACCCGTTCGACGTCGCCGTCGGCCGCGCGCCGACCGACTCGTGCCAGCGCCGTCGTGACCAACCAGCGGTAGGTCGGCGCGACGACGAGCGTCCCCCGCCAGTCGAGCAGGACCCCCCGGAACGCGGGAGCGGGCACGGGTCGCGCAGTCGCGGTCATGGCGCGACCCATCTACGCATCGAGATAGCGCTCCACAAGTGAGGCGGCCAGCCCTGTGTACGAGGCCGGCGTCATCGCGGCGAGGCGCGCGGCGACGTCGTCGGGCAGGCCCAGCCCCGCGACGAACGCGCGCAGGTCCTCGCCGGTGACGCGGTGGCCGCGGGTGAGCTCCTTGAGCCGCTCGTAGGGGTTCTCCATGCCGGGCACGCCGGCGACGGCGGCCGCGCGCATCGCCGTCTGGATCGGCTCGCCGAGCACCTCCCAGTTCGCGTCGAGGTCGCGCGCCATCGCGGCGGGGTCGGCGTCCAGGCCGGCCAGCCCGCGGCGCACGTTGTCGATCGCGAGCAGGGAGTGCCCGAACGCGGGGCCGATGTTGCGCTGCGTCGTGGAGTCCGTGAGGTCGCGCTGGAGCCGCGAGGTGACGAGGGTCGCGCCGAGCGTGTCCAGCAGGGCGCAGGAGATCTCGAGGTTCGCCTCGGCGTTCTCGAACCGGATCGGGTTGACCTTGTGCGGCATCGTGGATGAGCCCACGGTGCCCTGCCCACGCACCTGCGCGAAGTAGCCCAGCGAGATGTACGTCCACACGTCGGTGGCCAGGTTGTGCAGCACCCGGTTGAACCGCGCGACGTCCGCGTACAGCTCGGCCTGCCAGTCGTGCGACTCGATCTGCGTGGTGAGCGGGTTCCAGGTCAGGCCCAGCCCCTCGACGAACGTGCGCGAGACCTCGGGCCAGTCCACGCCCGGGACGGCGGCGAGGTGCGCCCCGTAGGTGCCGGTCGCGCCGTTGAGCTTGCCCAGGTACTCCGCCCGCTCGACCCGGCGCAGCTGGCGGTCCAGCCGGTGCGCGAGGACGGCGAGCTCCTTGCCGAGCGTGGTCGGGGTGGCGGGCTGGCCGTGCGTGC
>JAEWQZ010000301.1 GCA_023460255.1 Actinomycetes bacterium | reverse complement strand
CCGCGAGGGCGGCGCTCCGGCCCGTCGCGAGGGCGGTGCGCGTGGTGGTCGTGCCTGGAGCTCGCACGCGCCGGCCCAGCGCCGCCGGGTCGGCGACCCGGCCAGGACAGCCGCGTTCGAGGTGCTGCGTGCGGTGGCGGAGTCCGACGCGTACGCGAACCTGGTGCTGCCACCGCTGCTGCGGCGCCGCGGCATCACCGGACGGGACGCCGCCTTCGCCACGGAGCTCGCCTACGGCACGCTGCGCCTGCGCGGACGGTATGACCCGATCCTCTCGCTGGCGGCGGAGCGGCCGGTGACCTCGCTCGACGAGCCGCTCCTCGACGTGCTCCGGCTCGGCGTGCACCAGGTGCTGGCCATGCGGGTGCCGCCGCACGCGGCCGTCTCCGAGACGGTGGCTCTCGCCCGGCAGGTGCTGGGTGCAGGGCCGGCCCAGCTCGTCAACGCCGTCCTGCGCCGGGTGTCGACCGAGCCGCTCGGGACGTGGCTGGACCGAGTGGCACCCCTGGCCGGAGAGGAGCTCGTCGACCAGCTCGCGGTGCGTGAGAGCCACCCCGCGTGGGTCGTCCGCGCGCTCCGCCAGGCACTCGTGGCGGACGGTCGCGACCCTGCCGAGCTCGCGGAGCTCCTGGCGGCCGACAACGCCTCGCCCGCCGTGACCCTCGTCGCCCGTCCGGGTCTGGTGGCCCGCTCGGTCCTGGCGAGCCAGGTGCCCGGCTCGACGCGTGGTCGCTGGACGCCGACGGCACTCGTGGTGCCGTCCGGGGACCCGGCCGCGCTGGAGCCGGTGCGGCGCGGGCGCGCGGGGGTCCAGGACGAGGGCAGCCAGCTCGTGGCTCTGGCCCTCCTGGCCGCGGGCGTCGAGCCCGCCGAGCCCGACGGGCGGTGGCTCGACCTGGCGGCAGGCCCCGGGGGGAAGACCGCTCTGCTTGGCGCCGTCGCGGCGCTGCGTGGGGCCAGGCTGGTCGCCACCGAGCTCGCGCCCCACCGGGCGCGCCTGGTCGAGCGGGCCGTCGCGGCGCTGCCCGAGGGCGTGGTGACGGTGCGTGCCACCGACGGCCGCGACGTCGGGCCCACGGAGCCGGGTGCGTACGACAGGGTGCTCCTCGATGCGCCGTGCACCGGACTGGGTGCGCTGCGCCGCCGGCCGGAGGCACGGTGGCGGCGCACGCCGTCGGACCTCCCGCCCCTGACGGAGCTGCAGGGTGCCCTCCTCGGGTCCGCGGTGACGGCCGTGCGCCCGGGCGGCGTGGTCGCGTACGTCACGTGCTCGCCGCACGTGGCCGAGACCCGCCTCGTTGTCGCCGACCTGCTGCGCGCGCGCGACGACGTCGAGCAGCTCGACGCGCGCGAGGCCGTCCGGGCGGTGGCGGGCCAGGACATCCCGCTCGGGCCCGGGCCGGCCGTGCAGCTGTGGCCGCACGTGCACGGGACGGACGCCATGCACCTGGCGCTGCTGCGCCGTCGGTGAGTCCGGTGCCCGGGCCCGTCTGCACCGGTCCCGCCCGACGCGAGAGACTGAGCCTGTGGACCCGCTGATCGCTCCGAGCATCCTGGCCGCCGACTACGTGAACCTCGCGGGGGAGATCGCCCGCGTGGCGAACGCGGACCTGCTGCACGTGGACGTCATGGACAACCACTTCGTGCCGAACCTGACGATCGGGCCACCGGTGGTCGAGCGGGTGGTCCAGGTGTCGCCGATCCCGGTCGACGCGCACCTGATGATCACCGACCCGGACCGCTGGGCACCCGGGTACGCCGAGGCCGGCTGCGCGTCCGTGACGTTCCACGCGGAGGCCACGGAGGCGCCGGCGCGCCTGGCCAGGGAGCTGCGCCGGCTGGGCGCGCGGGCCGGGCTCGCCGTCAAGCCCGACACCCCCGTCGAGCCGTACCTGGACATCCTGGCGGACCTGGACATGCTGCTCGTGATGACCGTCGAGCCCGGGTTCGGGGGGCAGTCCTTCCTGGACCGCGTGCTGCCCAAGGTCCGGCGGGTGCGCGACGCGGTCTCCGCCGCGGGCCTGGACGTGTGGGTGCAGGTCGACGGCGGGGTGTCGGGGACGACCATCGAGCGGGCGGCGGAGGCCGGCGCGAACGTCTTCGTCGCCGGCACGGCGGTCTACGGCGCGCAGGACGCCGCGGAGCAGGTCGAGGTGCTCCGGGCGCAGGCCGCCCGGCACCTCCACTGACCGGCCCGGGCACCGATGATCATGGGCCCCGGGGCCCGGTCCCGGACCTCCCGCCTGTGGCACACTGGGCGCGAACCACGTACGTGCTCCGGGGTCGGTGTAAGTCCGAGCCGGCGGTGACAGTCCGCGACCCGGGACCGGCGGCGACGCCGGGACCGGTTGACCTGGTGGAACTCCAGGACCGACGGTGAAAGCCCGGATGGGAGGAGGCACGTGGACCCCGCCCACGGGCGGTGTCCTGGCGTCCTCTGACGTCCGCCCCGGGGCCCAGCTCGGGAGGGAGGACGCCGTGAGCCGCACAGAGCACGCCGGGGCGACCCCCGCGCTCCCGTCCGCCGCGACCGCGGCCGAGGTCGCCGCGATGGACCGGGCCCTCGAGCTCGCCGAGGGCGGCCCCGCGTACGGCCCCAACCCCAGGGTCGGGTGCGTCGTGCTGGCCCCGGACGGTCGACGGC
>JAEWQZ010000300.1 GCA_023460255.1 Actinomycetes bacterium | reverse complement strand
CCCCACGGAGTGGAACGATCTGCTGGCCTTTCGTTCCACTTCGTGGGGGCGGACCCTCGTTTCGTTCCACTCTGCGGGTGGGGGCGGGGTCGGCCCCTCGTTTCGTTCCACTCTGCGGGTGGGGGCGGGGTCGGCCCCTCGTTTCGTTCCACTCTTGCGGTGGGGTGGGGGCGGGGCTAGCCGGCGCCGACCGCACGCAGCACGAAGGCCTCGGTCGCGCCGGGTGCCTCGCGGTCCCCGGGGCGCCCGACGGCGGCCCGCGACGTCACGCACGCGTTGACGAGCCCGACCGCGACGTCCACCGGCTGCGCGACGAACGCCCCCGAGGCGATGCCGTCCGCGAGGATCCGGCGCAGCGTCGCCTCGACGGGCGCGGCGTGCTCGCGCAGGCGGGCCTGGGTGTCGGGGGACACCGCGGCGCGCAGGCCCGCGGGCATGTGGAAGGACGACCGCATGTGCAGCTGGTGCCGGACGTAGGTCCGCAGCTGCTCGACCGGGTCGGCGAGGCCGTCCAGCGCGGTGGCGAGCTCGGCGAGCCAATCCGCCGTCTCGTGCTGGATGTACTCGATGAGCAGGGTCTCCTTGTCCGGCACGTGGTTGTACACGGCCGTGCGCCCGATCCCGGCCTCGGCCGCGACGTCGGCGAGGGTCACGGCGTCGAAGCCGCGGTCCTCCATGAGGCGGGCCAGGGCCGCGAAGAGGCGGCGACGCGTCTCCTCGCGGTGCTCGGTGAGCGAGCCGCCGATGATCCTGGGCACCGCCCCATTGTCCCCGCCCGGCGCGCGGCCCGCCGGGCGCGCGTCCCGGGACATTTGCCCCTGTCTGTGCCGGTCGTTACCGTGCGGCACATGAGCGACCCCGAGATCGTCCCGGACACGAAGGACTGGACCTGGGTGCTCGAGCGGCGGTGCCCGGAGTGCGGCTTCGAGGCGGGCGCGGTGCCGGGCTCGTCGATCCCGACGCTCCTGCGCGGGTTCGCCACCCGGTGGGTCGAGGTGCTCGCGCGCGCCGACGTCGCGCGCCGGCCGTCGCCGGGCGTCTGGTCACCGCTGGAGTACGCCTGCCACGTGCGCGACGTGTGCCGCGTCTTCCGTGGACGTGCGGAGCTCATGCTCGCCGAGGAGTCCCCCACCTTCGCGAACTGGGACCAGGACGTCGCCGCGGTCGAGGGCCGGTACGGCGAGCAGGAGGCGTCGCGGGTGGCCGACGAGCTGCGCCGCGCCGCCCACGACGCCGCCGCGACCTTCGCCGGCGTCGACGGCGAGCGGTGGGGTCGGCCCGGGCTCCGCAGCAACGGCTCGCGGTTCACCGTCGAGACGCTCGGGCAGTACTTCGTGCACGACCTGGCGCACCACCTCTGGGACGTCCGCGGCTGACCGCCTGCCCCGGGGCTGTGGAGCCGGTGCCGCACATACCGCGGCAACGGCTCCACAACCCGGACTGCCGGACGCCACCGGAAGCCACCGGACGCCGTCGGACGCCGCCGGACGCCGCCGGACCTCCCTCGAGCGACGCCACCCGAACGGCCCAGCCGACCACCCCCGTCGTGCACATCTTTCCTCCACAGGGCTGTGCGTCGAGCCCTCCCCACGGCGCACAGCTTGTGGACGAACTTGTGACTTGTCGGTGGACAGAAACTGACAGTTGCCAGACTCTTGCGGGTGCTTGCCGGGGGCTACTAGAACTACGTCATCGGCACTGCAGAACAGCCGGTACCGAACCGGGAGACCGGGGAGACGGATCAGGGAAACCTGCTCTGACCAGCAGTTCTGTGGGTGTCGTACCGACCGGAGATCGGACGGGCCGGTTCTTCGGGCTTCGGCTCGAAGGGCTTCCCGCGGGGCAACCCGTGGGGCTGTGGATGACGACGCAGGGCCTGTGCGCACCGGACGGGGTGATCGACCTGGAACGTCGCCCTAGGGAAACCAGCGGGTGTCGCTCCACCGCATCGTCAGAGCGGGACCGGTGCTCCGGTTGGTCGGAGGGTTCGCGGTTCCCGGTTCGCCGGGGGTCGTTCCTCTGACCGGTCGGACGGACTCGGTGTTGGTGGTCGTCGCGGCTCCGGCCGGGGCGGTCGCCAGTGGGTGTCGCGGTTCGCCGCGGCCTCTGCGCCACCGGGTCGGATGGTCGAGATCACAGCAAGGCCCCTCGGACGCTTACTCCGAGGGGCCTTTGCTGTGCCCCCAGGGTATGCGTCGGCCCGTGACCAGCACGGGAGCGACACGCGGCCGACAGGTGAACTCCGCGTGCTCGTCAGGCGACCCGTCCCGCTCGTCAGGCGGCCCCGTCCGTCCCGGTGAGGAACGCGGCGACGGCCCGCTGCACCGCCGTGTCGGACGCCGCGGTCATGTGCCCCGCCCGTGGCGCCAGGACGAGGCGCGCGCCCGGGATGCCCCGTGCGGTCGCGGCGATGCGGTCCCCGTAGAAGCCGTCACGTCCCCCGCCGACGACGAGGGTCGGCACCGTCAGCTCGGCGAGCCGCGCCTCGACGTCGAACCCGTCCTCGGCCTCGATCGTCGCCAGCAGGTCGCGCGCGTCGTCGCCGGTCGGGCCGCCGCCGAGCCAGCACACCGCCGTCATGACGGCCCGCCCGAGGGGCGTCGCGGCCAGTGGGGTGCCGATCTGGGCCCACGCGGCCCGCGGGCGCCCGGCGCGCGTGAGC
>JAEWQZ010000299.1 GCA_023460255.1 Actinomycetes bacterium | reverse complement strand
GCTCCCGGGGTGGGCGCGTGCCGAGCTCCGCCTGCGCGGATCGAGCACGCCGCTGCGGGCCCGCGGGGCGCGGGTGTCCGGCGCCGTCGTGACGCGCCTGATCCGCTGGGCGCTTGCCGCGAACCCGCCGCCGCGCCCGGTGGCGCCCGTTCGGGACTCAGTCGGCGGCGGCCAGCCGCAGGGTCTGCAGCTTGCGGATCGCGAGCCAGGTGGCGCCGACGGTGACGAGCGTGAGGAGCGTCAGGCCCACCGGCAGGCTCACCGCTGAGTCGACGCCCCAGCCCGTGGACCGGAAGCCGAGCATCCGCTCGGCCGGCGCGAGGGCCCACTGCCGCACCGAGACGTCGCGGACGCCGGGCACGTAGCCGCCCAGCACGGACTCCCACAGGAGCGCGTAGAGCAGCCCGATGATCACGGCGTTGCGGGTGAGCACCGACAGCGCGACGAACAGCGACGTGTAGGTGATGCCGGCGAGGAGGGCGGCCAGGCCGTAGGCGGACGACAGCCGCAGCTCCTCGTCGCCGGCGATCGCCGCACCCGCCATGATCGGCAGGACGGCGAAGACCACCGTCGTCGCCAGCGCGACGGCCAGCTTGGCGAGCAGGATCGACCGGCGCGGCACGGGCTTGGCCAGCACGTAGACGATCGAGCCGTCGTCGATCTCCGGGCCGATCACGCCGGTGCCGATGAGCAGGCACATCAGCGGCAGCAGCGTGCCCATCGCGAAGTTGCCCGTCAGGCCGGACGACGCGCTCGGCGAGGCGTCGGACGCCCAGCGGGTGAGCCCCGCGAGCACCAGCAGCAGCAGGGGCAGGACGACGAGCAGCCACGACCGCCGGCGGCCCAGCAGGCCGCGGACGGTGAGCTCCATGACGACGGGGTTCATCGGGCCACCAGGTACGCGAAGACGCTCTCGAGGGACTCGTCGGCGGGCGCGACGTCGTGCAGCCGCACCCCGGAGTCGCGCGCCACCTGCGGCAGCGCGTGCACGAACCGACCCCAGTCCGAGGTCTGCACCGCCAGCGCCCCGCCGGTCAGCGTGACGCCGTCGGCCGCTCCCGCGGCGACGAGCGCGGCAGCCAGGCGCCGGTCGTCGGACGAGGCGATCGTGTACTGGTGGGGCCGCTCCGTCATCAGCCGACGGATGCGCCGGTAGTCGCCCGACGCCGCGTGCCGGCCCGCCACGAGCACCTCGATGGTGCCGGCGACCTGCTCGACCTCCTCGAGGATGTGGCTGCTGAACAGCACCGTGCGGCCCTCGGCGGCGAGCCGGCGCAGCAGGTCCATGAGGTGCAGCCGCTGGCGCGGGTCCATGCCGTTGAACGGCTCGTCGAGCAGCAGCACCGCCGGGTCGTGGACCAGCGCCGTCGCCATCTTCACGCGCTGCTTCATGCCTTTGGAGTACGTGGCGATGGCGCGGTCGGCCGGCTCCAGCATCTCCACCGTCTCCAGCGCCCGCCGTGCGGCGGCGCCCGGGTCGGCCAGGCCGTGCAGGCGGGCGTTGGCGAGCAGGAACTGCCAGCCGGTGACCATGTCGTACATCGCCTCGGCCTCCGGGACGAGGCCGATCGCCCGGTAGATCTCCGGGCTGCGCCACACGCGGTCGCCGTCGAGCGTCACGGAGCCCGCCGACGGTGCGAGGAAGCCGCCCATCATCGCGATGAGCGTCGACTTGCCCGCCCCGTTGGGGCCGAGGAGGCCGGTGATGCCGGGGGAGATCGTCATCGTGACGTCGTTGACGGCCACGACGTTGCCGTACCAGCGCGAGACGCCGTCCAGGACGATGGTGCTCACAGTCGCCCCGCCTTCCGGTAGCGCTGGAGGAGGAGTCCGCCGAAGAGCGCCATCGCCAGCAGGTAGGCCAGGACGAAGAGCAGGCCCTGCCCGGCGTCGGTCGGGCCGAAGTCGGGGATCACCGGGTCGACGCCGAGCAGCCAGACGGCCAGCCCGTCGACGAGCCGGTACGGGTCGAGGACGCCGGCCAGCGCCGCCAGGCCGCGCGCGTCCTCGCCGTAGGCGATCCCGGAAAGGGCGAACGAGAAGCCCTGGACGACGATGAGCACGGTGATGATCGCGGCGACGCCCAGCCCGCGGCGCGGCGTGAACGCCGCGATGGCCAGGCTGACGGCGGCCAGCAGGAGCGCGAGCAGCACCGACATCGCGATGCCGCCGGCCCAGCCGACGACCTGCGCGCCGGCGTCGACCTTCGCCAGGAGCGCACCGACGAGGAGCAGCGTCTGCGGCACCGCGAGGATCGCGAACACGGCGATCGCGAGGCCGGCGTACCGCGCCGCGACGTAGTCCGTGCGCATCAGCGGCCGCGACATGTACAGCGGCAGGACGCCGTGGCGCAGGTCCCGCGACACCGCGTACGGGGCGGCGCCGGCCACGAACAAGGAGATCGGAACGTTGAACTGGTACAGGAACTCCGTGTAGGAGATCGGTGGCTCGGCCTCGCGGGTGAGCAGCACCACGAGGCCGATGATGATGGGCGGGATGGCGAGGATCCCGACGAGGACCCACGGCATGATCTTGCTGCGCGCCGGGCGGCCGATGCCGAAGATCCCGCGGATCGTGTCGACGAGCAGCGACCGCACGATCCAGCCGCGGCCGAAGCGCACGCCGTCGTAGTGCCGGAAGCCGATGTCGTGGATGACGTCGGTCGGGGGCGTGGACTGCGGCTGGCTCATCGCGCCACCTCCCGGAAGAGCTCGGTCAGGCGGTGCCGGCGCCGCTGCATCCGCACGAGCCCGACGCCGAGGTCCGCGGCCGCGGCCGCCACGGCGTCGAGCACGGCCTCGTCCGCGAGGTCGACGGCGAAGACCTGGCCCGCGTCGTCGGGCACCTCCACCTGGGCGCCCGCCGCGCGGAGGCGGGCCACGACCTCGGCGGCGCGGTCCGTGACCTCGACCAGCGCCGAGCCGGACAACGCCGTGGCGTCGGCGGTGGAGGTGGAGCGCTGGAGCACGCCACCCTCGATGACGACCACGTGGTCCGCGATGCGCTCCAGCTCGCCGAGCAGGTGGGACGTGACGAGCACGGAGATGCCGAACTCGTGCCCCACGCGGCGGATCAGCTCGAGCATGTCGTCGCGGCCGGCGGGGTCCAGGCCGTTCGTGGGTTCGTCGAGGAGCACCAGGCGTGGGTCGTGGACGAGCGCCTGGGCGAGCTTGACCCGCTGCTTCATGCCCGTGGAGTAGCCGCCGATCGGCCTGTAGCGCTCCTCGTAGAGGCCGACGTGGCGCAGCGTGTCGGCCGCGCGCTCGCGGGCGGCGGCGCCGGGCAGGCCGGACATCCGCGCGAGGTGGACGACGAGCTCGGTCGCGGAGACGTCGGGCGGCAGGCAGTCCGACTCCGGCATGTACCCGACGGCCTGCCGGATGGCCAGGCCGTCCGTCGCGGCGTCGAGCCCGAGGATGCGGGCCTCGCCCGACGTCGGCGGGAGCAG
>JAEWQZ010000298.1 GCA_023460255.1 Actinomycetes bacterium | reverse complement strand
GTGCGGCGGTGTCCCGGCCGGGTGGCCGCCGCCGAGCGGGAGGACGCCGTCGTTGCGCAGCAGGACGATCGAGCGGCGCGCGACCGCCAGGTTCACCGCGGCGTGCGCAGGCGTGCCGACGACGGTGGCGATCCGGGCGGGGTCGGGCCGGCGTGGGTCCTCGAAGAGCCCGAGGTCCATCTTGAGCGTGAGGATGCGGGCGACGGCGGCGTCGATCTGCGCCTCCTCGAGCAGACCCTGCTCGACGGCGGCGAGCGCACCCTCGAAGAACCGTGGCGTCGTCATGATCACGTCGTTGCCGGCCCGGACGGCAGCGGCGGACGCCGCCACGTGGTCGGGCATGACCTTCTGCTCCCAGACCATCCGGCCGACGTTGTCCCAGTCGGTCACCAGCGTCCCGGTGTAGCCCCACTCGCCCCGGAGGACCTCGGTGAGGAGCCACTCGTTCACGGTGATCGGCACGCCGTCGATCGTCTGGTAGCCCAGCATGAACGTGCGGCAGCCCTCCCGGGCGACGCGCTCGAACGGCGGCAGGAACCACGCGCGCAGCTTGCGGCGGGAGATGTCCGCCTCGGACGCGTCGCGGCCGCCCTGGGTCTCGGAGTACCCGGCGAAGTGCTTCGCCGTCGCCAGGATCGCCGTCGGGTCGGCCAGCCCGGCCCCCTGGTACCCCCGCACCATGGCCGAGGCGAGCTCGCCGATGAGCAGCGGGTCCTCCCCGAACGTCTCGTCGACCCGGCCCCAGCGCAGGTCACGGGCGATGCAGAGAACCGGCGAGAACGTCCAGTGGACGCCGGTGGCCGCCGCCTCCACCGCCGTCACCCGGGCCGCCTGCTCCAGCAGCGCCGGGTCCCAGGACGCGGCCATGCCGAGCTGGGTCGGGAAGATCGTCGCGCCCTCCCAGAACGAGTGCCCGTGGATGCAGTCCTCGGCGACGAGCAGCGGGATCCGCAGGCGGGTCCGCTGCGTGAGCGCGTGCGCCTCGCGAACCAGCTCCGGGGAGGTGTGCAGGATCGACCCGGTGTGGAGGTCCTCGACGAGGTGCCGCACGCCCCCGCGGGCATCGAGCTGGAGCATCTGGCCGACCTTCTCCGGCAGCGTCATGCGGGCCAGCAGGTCGGCCACGCGCTGCGCCGTCGGCAGGCCCGGGTCCAGGTACGGCAGGGTGTGCTCGGGCGCAGGCATGGGGTCCTCTCGTGCGAGTGCTTCGTCGTGGTCCAGTCTGGCGCACGCCTAGACTCCAGGCGTGGCGCGCATCAGGAGCGAGGACGTCGCGACGGTGCGCGAGCGGGCGAGGATCGAGGAGATCGTCGGGGAGCACGTGACCCTCAAGCCCGCCGGCGTGGGGTCCATGAAGGGTCTGTGCCCGTTCCACGACGAGCGCACGCCGTCGTTCCACGTCCGCCCGCCGGTGAACCTCTGGCACTGCTTCGGCTGCGGTGAGGGCGGCGACGTCATCTCGTTCGTGCAGAAGATCGACGGCCTGGGGTTCACCGAGGCCGTCGAGCACCTCGCGGGGCGCGTCGGCGTGCAGCTGCGCTACGAGGACGGCGGGCCCGCGCGGCCGGGGGAGGAGCCGGGTCGGCGGCAGCGGCTCCTCGAGGCGCACCGGCACGCCGCGTCCTTCTACGTCGAGCAGCTGCTCACGCCGGCGGCGGCGGTCGGCCGGCAGTTCCTCGCCGAGCGTGGGTTCGACCGGACGGCCGCCGAGCAGTTCGGCGTCGGGTTCGCACCCCAGGGCTGGGACGCGCTGCTGCGCCACCTGCGCGGCAAGGGCTTCACGGAGGCGGAGCTGACCGCGTCGGGCCTGATGAGCCAGGGCAACCGCGGGCTGTACGACAGGTTCCGGGGACGCCTCGTGTGGCCGATCCGCGACGTCACCGGCGACGTCGTCGGCTTCGGTGCCCGGCGCCTGCTCGAGGACGACAACGGGCCCAAGTACCTCAACTCGCCGGAGACCCCGCTCTACCGGAAGACCCAGGTGCTCTACGGCATCGACCTCGCCAAGCGCGAGATCGCCAAGCGCAAGCAGGTGGTCGTCGTCGAGGGGTACACCGACGTCATGGCCGCCCACCTGTCCGGGGTCCCGACGGCCGTGGCGACGTGCGGAACCGCGTTCGGCGCGGACCACGCACGGATCCTGCGCCGGCTCCTCGGCGACACGGCCGCGGGCGGCGGGGTCCAGCTCTCCTCGGGCGCGTCACTCGGCGGTGAGATCGTCTTCACCTTCGACGGCGACGAGGCGGGCCAGAAGGCCGCGCTGCGCGCGTTCGGCGAGGACCAGCGCTTCTACGCGCAGACCTTCGTCGCCGTGGAGCCCGGCGGGATGGACCCCTGCGAGCTCCGTCAGGCCAAGGGCCCTGACGCCGTGGTCGCCCTGGTCACCGGCCGCCAGCCGTTGTTCGAGTTCGTCATCAGGTCGACGATCGCGACGCACGACCTGGAGACCGCGGAGGGCCGCGTCGCGGCCCTGCGGGCGTCCGCGCCGATCGTCGCCCGGATCCGGGACGCCGCACTGCGGCCCGAGTATGCGCGGATGCTTGCCGGGTGGCTCGGCATGGAGCACGACGCCGTCGCGCGCGCGGTGCACGCC
>JAEWQZ010000297.1 GCA_023460255.1 Actinomycetes bacterium | reverse complement strand
CGCACGAGCAGGCGGCCGCGCACCACGACGACGACGCGCCGGTCACCGACGTGCCGCAAGCCGACGTACCGGTCACCGACGTGCCGGAGGCCGACGCGCCGGTCGCCGACGTGCCGAGCACGGACGCGCCGGAGACGGACGCGCCCGACGTCACCGAGGCGGCGGACCCGGGCGAGTGACGCCCGGAGCCGGGCCGTCGATCAGGCGGGCTCGACGCCGTCGGTGATCCAGGCCAGGGCCTTGGCCTCCCAGTCGGGGTCGCCGGCGCCGTCGAAGTACCGCTCGTGGGTGAGCATGCCGGTCTCCCGCGACATCCGCGTGAGGTTCATCTTCACGACGGCGCTGGCGACGACGACGGCGGAGCGCTGCATCCCGTGGGCGCGCACCCAGTTCTGCGCCTCCTCGACGATCGGCACCGACGCGGGGTCCTGGACCTTCTGGCCCCGGGCGTCGATGAGCTGCCCGAACGGGTGGGGCGTCGGGCCGACCGCGCGCTTGATCTCCTCGAACCACGGCCGCGCCTCCTCGGGTGGGAACGGCGCGACGACCGTGCTGCGGTAGCCGAACGGGGTGGCGGTGACGGTGTAGGGCATGGCGGGCTCCTGGGCGACGGGGACCGGAGGTCGACGGCGGGCTGCCGTCACCGGTGTCATCGCCCGCGGTCGGGACGGTGTGAGCGGACCACCCGGGTGATCATCGAACCGCCCGGGCGGGCGCTCCGGGTGGCACCAGGTGGGTCGCTGCGAGGTTTGACCGGGCCGCTCGCACTCCGTACCCTGGAACGTCGGCGCGCCTCGCGCCGGTCCGGCGCTGCCCGACCCCCCTTGTCGAGACCTCCGACAGGCGCGTGCGCGGGCGCCCGACAGACCAGTGGTGACGAGCAGAGATGAGCAGCAACGTGGTGTACGCGATCGTCAAGGCCGGTGGCCGTCAGGAGAAGGTGTCCGTCGGCGACGTCGTCGTCGTGGACCGGCTCTCCGGTGACGCGGGCTCCACCGTGCAGCTGCCCGCCCTTCTGCTCGTCGACGGCGACACGGTGACCACCGACGCCTCGGCCCTCGCGAAGGTCACCGTCACCGCCGAGATCGTGCGGGACGAGAAGGGCCCCAAGATCGTCATCCAGAAGTTCAAGAACAAGACCGGCTACAAGAAGCGCCAGGGTCACCGTCAGCGGCTGACGCGGCTGAAGGTCACCAGCATCGCCTGAGCCGGCGCCCCTCGGCTCCTACGGAACGAACGAAGGACACTCCCATGGCACACAAGAAGGGCGCCAGCTCCTCGCGGAACGGCCGCGACTCCAACGCGCAGCGCCTCGGCGTCAAGCGCTTCGGCGGTCAGGTCGTCAACGCCGGTGAGATCATCGTGCGCCAGCGCGGCACGCACTTCCACCCGGGCGTCAACGTCGGTCGCGGCGGCGACGACACGCTCTTCGCGCTCACCGACGGGGCCGTGAAGTTCGGCACCCGGCGCGGGCGCAAGGTCGTCGACGTGGAGACGGTCGAGGCCTGACTGCTGTCCGGACGGAAGGGCGCACCGCGCGGTGCGCCCTTTCGTGCTGTCCGGGCCGGGTCCTCCCGGCCGCCGACCGATCGCCGAGCGGAGGTGGTGAGCGGTGACGACGTTCGTCGATCGCGTGGTCCTGCACGCCTCCGGTGGTGACGGCGGCCACGGCTGCGCGTCCATCCGGCGCGAGAAGTTCAAGCCCCTCGCCGGGCCCGACGGCGGCAACGGCGGCCGCGGGGGTGACGTCGTGCTCGAGGTGGACCCGCAGGTCACCACGCTCCTCGAGTACCACCACTCGCCCCACCGGCGGGCGGCGTCGGGCACCGGCGGGATGGGCGACGACCGCGACGGGGCCAACGGCGCCGACGTCGTGCTCCGCGTGCCCGACGGCACCGTGGTCAAGACGCCCGACGGCGAGGTCCTCGCCGACCTCGTCGGCGCCGGGACGCGCCTCGTCGTCGCGGCCGGCGGGCACGGCGGCCTCGGCAACGCCGCGCTGGCGTCCCCGCGGCGCAAGGCTCCGGGGTTCGCGCTCCTGGGCGAGCCGGGGGAGCAGCGCGACGTCGTGCTGGAGCTGAAGACGATCGCCGACGTCGCCCTCGTCGGCTTCCCGAGCGCGGGCAAGTCCAGCCTCGTCGCCGCGATGTCGGCGGCCCGGCCGAAGATCGCCGACTACCCGTTCACGACGCTGGTGCCCAACCTCGGCGTCGTGCAGGCCGGCGACGCCCGGTTCACGGTGGCCGACGTGCCTGGGCTCATCCCGGGCGCGAGCGAGGGCAAGGGGCTCGGGCTGGAGTTCCTGCGCCACGTCGAACGCTGCGCGGTGCTCGTGCACGTGCTGGACTGCGCGACGCTCGAGCCCGGCCGGGACCCGATCACCGATCTCGACGTCATCCAGGCCGAGCTCGCCGCGTACGCCGGGGACCTCGAGATCGCCGGCGGGCAGGTGCCGCTCACCGAGCGTCCCAGCCTGGTGGTGCTCAACAAGGTCGACGTCCCGGAGGCGCGCGAGCTCGCCGAGCTCGTCCGGCCCGAGCTCGAGGCCCGGGGAATGACGGTGCTCGAGGTCTCCGCAGCGAGCCACGAGGGCCTGCGCCCGCTCGCCTTCGCCCTCGCGGCGCTCGTCGCGCGGGCCCGGGCCGCCGCGCCCCCGCCGGCGCCCGAGCGCGTCGTGCTGCGGCCCCGGGCCGTGGACGAGACCCCGTTCACCGTCACCCGGCGCACCGACGGCAGCGGTGAGTGGTTCCAGGTGCGCGGGGGCAAGCCCGAGCGCTGGGTCCGCCAGACCGACTTCGCCAACGACGAGGCCGTGGGGTACCTCGCGGACCGGCTGGCTCGGCTGGGCGTCGAGGAGGCGCTGTTCACGGCGGGCGCCACGCCCGGCGCCACGGTGGTCATCGGCGAGGGCGACGACGCCGTCGTCTTCGACTGGGAGCCGACGCTCATGACGGGGCCCGAGCTGCTGGGCTCCCGAGGGTCGGACCCCCGGCTGGCCGAGGGCGGCCGCGCGAGCCGCGCGGAGCGGCGTCGGGAGCACCAGGAGCGGATGGACGCCAAGGCCGAGGCGCGCGCCGAGCTCTGGACCGAGCGCGAGGTGGGCCGCTGGACGGACCCGGCGGACGACTGACGCGCCCGGGCGCGCCCACAGGGCGACACGTCCCGCCCCGCGACCGTGCCGGGCGCGACAATGGCTCCCCGTGAGCCCCGTACGCCAGCTGGACCGCCGCCACCTGGCCACCGCACGCCGCGTGGTGGTCAAGGTCGGCTCGTCGTCCCTGACCGGTGCGGACGGCCGCCTGGACGTCGCGGCGCTGCGCGCGCTGGTGGACGTGCTGGCCGCGCGCCGGGCCGAGGGCGGCGACGTCGTCCTCGTCACCTCCGGAGCCATCGCGTCGGGCCTCGGCCCGCTCGGCCTGACCGGGCGCCCCGGTGACCTGGCGACGGCGCAGGCGACCGCCTCCGTCGGGCAGGGCCTGCTCATCGCGCGCTACACGGAGGCGTTCGCGACGCACGGCCTGCGGGTCGGCCAGGTGCTGCTCACCGCGGAGGACACCGTCCGCCGCGCGCACTACCGCAACGCGCTGCGCTGCCTGCAGCGGCTGCTCGCGCTCGGCGTCGTGCCGGTGGTCAACGAGAACGACACGGTGGCCACCTCGGAGATCCGGTTCGGCGAGAACGACCGGCTCGCCGCCCTCGTCTCCCACCTCGTCCGGGCCGACGCCCTCGTCCTGCTCAGCGACGTCGACGGCCTGTACGACCGGCCGCCGACGAGCCCCGGCGCCACGCGCATCGACGAGGTGCGCGACCCTTCGGAGCTGACGGGGGTCAAGGTCGGCCGGTCCGGCTCGAAGGTCGGGTCGGGCGGGATGGTGAGCAAGCTCCAGTCCGTGGCCATCGCCACCGGCTCGGGTGTCCCGGTGCTCATCACGCGCGCCGACCTCGCCGGGGCGGCGCTGGCCGGGGAGCCGGTCGGCACGTGGTTCTACGCGACGGGCAAGCGACGGCCGCCCCGGCTGCTCTGGCTCGAGCACGCTGCCGCGCCGCACGGCCGGGTCGTGCTCGACGCGGGTGCCGTGCGGGCCGTCGTCGAGCGGCGGGCCTCGTTGCTGCCCGCCGGCATCACGGCGGTCGAGGGCGACTTCGACGCGGGGGAGCCGATCGAGCTCGCGGGGCCCGACGGCGTCGTCATCGGACGGGGCCTGGTGGCCTTCTCCTCGGGCGAGCTGCCGGACCTGCTCGGCCGGTCGACGCGCGAGCTGCGGGAGGCGCTCGGCGCGGGGTACGACCGCGAGGTCGTCCACCGCGACGACCTCGTGCTCGTGGCGCCCCGCGCGTAGTGCCTATCCTGCGGGGATGACCACGACAGCCCCGGTCGACCGGACCCCCGCTCCCGCCGACGACGTGCAGGAGGCCGTGCTCGCGGTCGCCCGGCGCGCCCGGGTCGCCTCCCGTGCGCTGCGCACGGCGACGCGTGCCACGAAGGACGCCGCACTGCACGCCATGGCCGACGCGCTCGTGGCCGCCGCCGACGAGATCGTGGCCGCCAACGCGCTCGACCTCGAGCGCGGACGCGCGCAGGGCATGAAGCCGGGGCTGCTGGACCGGCTGACGCTCACGCCGGACCGGGTGCGGGCGATCGCCGACGCGCTGCGGGAGGTCGCCGCGCTGCCCGACCCCGTCGGCGAGGTCGTCCGCGGGTCGACGCTGCCCAACGGGCTGCGACTGCGCCAGGTGCGGGTGCCCATGGGCGTCGTCGGGATGATCTACGAGGCCCGGCCCAACGTGACGGTCGACGCTGCGGGCCTGGCCCTGAAGAGCGGGAACGCGGCGATCCTGCGCGGCGGCTCGGCAGCGGCGTCGTCGAACGCGGTCATCGTGGCGGTGCTCGCCCGCGCCCTCGAGTCGGTGGGGCTGCCCGCCGACGCCGTGCAGTCCATCGACGAGCACGGCCGGGCCGGGGCCGTGGCCCTCATGCACGCGCGCGGCCTGGTGGACCTGCTCGTGCCCCGCGGCGGCGCCGACCTCATCCAGACGGTCGTCCGGGAGTCCACCGTGCCGGTGGTCGAGACGGGCGTCGGCAACTGCCACGTGTACCTCGACGCCTCCGCGGACGAGCGGATGGCGGTGGAGATCGTCCTGAACTCCAAGACGCAGCGGGTCGGGGTGTGCAACGCGGCGGAGACGCTCCTCGTGCACGCCGACGCCGCCCCGCGGGTGCTGCCCGCGGTGCTCGCCGCCCTGGCTGCGGCCGGGGTGCGCCTGCACGCGGACCCCGCGTCGGCCGCGCTCGCGCCGGCGGGCGCCGACGTCGTGCCCGCGACCGAGGAGGACTGGGCGACGGAGTACCTGTCCATGGACCTCGCGGTGCGTGTGGTGGACGACCTCGAGGCGGCGGTGGAGCACATCAGCACGTGGAGCTCCGGGCACACCGAGGCGATCGTCACGGCCGACCTCGCGGCGTCGGAGCGGTTCGTCGCTGCGCTGGACTCGGCGGCGATCATGGTCAACGCGTCGACGCGGTTCACCGACGGCGGGCAGTTCGGGCTGGGCGCGGAGATCGGCATCTCCACCCAGAAGATGCACGCGCGCGGTCCGATGGGTCTGGCCGAGCTGACGACGTCCACGTGGATCGTCAACGGGGAGGGGCACGTCCGCGCCTGAGGCCCGAGCGCGCCCCGGGCACGCCTGGTCACCCGTTCGGCCGAGCGCCGCGCGTCCGGTTTCGGCCGGTCCGCCCCTCCCGACCCGGTCCGTCGCGGTCCCGCGCCCCTGGCCTGCCGTGCGACACTGGACACTGCCGCGTTCCCCAGCGCGGCGGCCGCCCCGAGCATCCTGGAGGTCGACGTGCCCGCTGCCCTGCTCGCCGCCGAGACCGAGGCTGCGACCCTCGCAGTGCCGCCCGTCGCCGTCGGGCTGATCGGGTTCGGCGTCCTGGTCGCGCTGCTCCTCGTCACGTACGCGTTCCGGAGCGCGGGCCAGAAGAACCGGTAGGAGCGAGGCGGACGAGGCTGGCGCGAGGCGCCACGGACACACGGAGGACAGCGAGCGGATGGCGGACCGTCGGCCGAGGATCGGGGTGATGGGTGGCACGTTCGACCCCATCCACCACGGTCACCTCGTCGCCGCCAGCGAGGCCGCAGCCGCCCTCGACCTCGACGAAGTGGTCTTCGTCCCGACCGGCCGCCCGGCCTTCAAGCAGCACCCCGGCGTGACCGCCGCGGAGCACAGGTACCTCATGACGGTGATCGCCACGGCGTCGAACCCCCGGTTCACCGTGTCCCGCGTGGACATCGACCGGCCGGGCCCGACCTACACGGTCGACACCCTGGCGGACCTCGCCGCGGAGCGACCCGAGGCCGACCTGTTCTTCATCACCGGGGCCGACGCCCTCGCCCAGATCCTCACGTGGAAGGACGTCGACCGCTTGTGGGGCATGGCGCACTTCGTCGCCGTGACACGCCCCGGCCACCAGCTCTCCGTCGACGGCCTGCCCGAGGGGGCCGTCACCGTGCTGGAGGTGCCCGCCCTGGCCATCTCGTCCACGGACTGCCGGGAGCGGGCACGCGCGGGGGAGCCCGTCTGGTACCTCGTGCCCGACGGCGTCGTCCAGCACATCGCCAAGCACAGCCTGTATCGAGGTACCGATGTCTGAGCAGAGCCGTCAGGAGTGGGGCGAGCGGCGCCGCCGCCGCGAGGAGGAACGACGCCTCGTGACCGGTGAGCACCCGGCCCAGCCCGCGTCGTCGGCACCCGTCCTGTCCCGCCGCGAGCTGCGTGAGCGCGAGGCCGCAGAGGCAGCGGCGCGCGTCGCCGCGCAGGAGGCTGCCCGGCAGGCGCCGCCCCAGGTGCCGGCCGGTCCTGTCC
>JAEWQZ010000296.1 GCA_023460255.1 Actinomycetes bacterium | reverse complement strand
CGCTCGCGTGGGAGCTGGCGAAGTCCCCGGTGGTCATCCCGATCCCGGGCGCGAGCCGGCCCGAGAGCATCCTCGACTCGCTGCGGGCCGTCGAGCTCGAGCTGACCGACGAGGAGCTCGCCCGGCTGGGCTGACGTCCGCACCCCGCACCCCGCAGATCGCGCGGTGGGAGGTCGGGCGTCGACGGGCGGGGCTCAGGCCTCGAGCAGGATCGTGAACGGCCCGTCGTTGACGAGCTCGACCTGCATCATCGCGCCGAACACGCCCGTCGCGACCTCGATCCCCCGCGCACGCAGGGCCTGGACCACCGCGTCCACGAGCGGCTCGGCCACGGGCCCGGGGGCGGCACCGTTCCACGACGGCCGCCGCCCCTTGCGCGTGTCGGCGTAGAGCGTGAACTGGCTGACCACCAGCACGGGCGCGCCGACGTCGAGCACCGACAGCTCGTCGCGCAGGATCCGCAGGTCCGCGATCTTCCGGGCGATCAGCTCCACCTGGGCGGGGCCGTCGTCGTGCGTCGCCCCGACGAGCGCGAGCAGCCCCGGCCGGTCGATCGCCCCGACCACCTCACCGTCCACCACCACCGACGCGCGGGTCACCCGCTGCAGGACCGCTCGCATCTACGCCTCCTTCTCCGGCCACTCCACCGGCCGCTGCACCGGCCACTGGGCGCCCACCACCGCCCGGTCGGCGCCCTCGGCCCCGACCAGTCCCCACAGCTCGCCGACCGGCTCCCCGTGCCCGAGCACCGGCACGTGCCCGACGTCGCGCGCCTCCGCCACCGCCCACGCGTCGGGGGCGGCGGTCCAGTCGTTCTGCCACCGGTTCTCCAGCACGTCCCGCAGGACCACCGGCCTCGCCCGCGCCGACCCGTCCGCGACCTTGAACGCCACGCCCGTCCCGTCCGCGAACCCCGCGGCGTAGACGCCCTCGGCGCCGTCCTTCACCACGAGCCCCGGCACCACGGACATGAAGCGCGACACGTCCCTCCCCGGCCCGCCGACGAGCCAGGGGTAGGTGCGCATGACGCGCCCGACCCGTACGAACGCGTCGTGCTGGGCCCACAGCTCCTCCCCCCACCAGGGCACACCCGGCCGTCCCTCGCCCGACGCGGCCGCCGCGATCCGCCCGAACGCCCGCGCGAGCCCCCGCACGGTGGTCGAGAACAGCGGCGCACCGCAGCCGTCCACCGTCACGTCCTCGACACCCACCCCGGTCAGGAGCTCCACTGTCTCGCGCACCCGCCGCTGCACCGGGTGGTCGGGCGCCAGGTACGACGCCGTGCCCCACCCCGGCGAACCACCGTTGCGGACGCACGTCGCCAGCATCGCCGCGTGCTTGCCCGAGCAGTTCTGGGTGACGGACGCCGGCGCGTGCCCGGCGCGCCGCCACTGGTCGGCGGCCACCGGGTCGAGGGGCATGTCGGGCGTGTTCCGCAGGTCGGCCTCGGTCAGGCCCGCCGCGGCGAGCACCCGGCGCACGACCGCGAGGTGCGCCGGCGTCCCCGAGTGGCTCGCGCACGCGAGCGCCAGGCCCTCGTCGTCGATCTGGAGCCCGCAGCCGAGCAAGGCCGCTGCCTGCACGGGCTTCAGTGCCGACCGCGGCCAGATCGTCGCGTCCGGGTCGCCGACAACGGTGCGCACGCTCCCGTCCGGGTGCAGCACCACCAGGTGACCTACGTGCACCGACTCCACGCGGCCCCCGCGCACGACGGCGGCCAGGGGGCCCGGCTGCCGCGTCACGACGTCGTCGCCCACGGCGCCCACGCCCACCGCGCTCCGCTCACCGCGCGTCGCTCACCAGCCGCCGTACGGTCCGCCGCCCGGCCGGTCACCTCGGCCGCTGCCGGAGCCACCCGAGTAGGGCCGGACCGCCGGGCGCACGTCCGCCAGGTACACGCCCGCCGCCACCGCCGAGCCGAGGGCCAGGAACGACAGGAAGCCGAACCCCACCGGCGGCGGCAGCGCGACGAATGCCACGGCCGTCGCCGCGACGAGCAGCCACACCCAGAACTGCTTCGTCCGCTTGCCCGCGGACTCGAAGGCGCGCGGCGGACGCCGCGCCGCGTCCACGAGCGCGACGACGGACAGCACGAAGACGACTCCGTAGAGCAGCAGGTACACGTAGACCTGGATGGTGCCGATCACGGGCCGAGCCTACGAGACCGGCTGCTCTGCCGCCTCGATGGGCCGGGAGGCGACCCGGTCCCGCCCGCTCTCCTTGGCGTCGTAGAGGGCGACGTCGGCGGCGGCGTAGAGCCGGGCGAGGTCACCCGAGCCGCGCGGTGCGTGCGCCACCCCGACGCTCACCGACAGCGGGACGGTGCGGTCACCCCAGGTCAGGGGCGTGTCACGCACCGCGGCGTGCAGGGCCGCCGCCCGTCTCGCGACCTCGGCGGCCGGGGCGGGCAGCAGCACGGCGATCTCGTCCCCGCCCCACCGCGCGACGGTGTCGCCCTCGCGGACGACGCCGCGCACGAGGCGAGCGACGTGGACGAGGGCGGCGTCGCCGACCGGGTGCCCGAACCTGTCGTTGAGGGCCTTGAAGCGGTCCAGGTCGACCAGCACGAGCCCAACGTCCGCGTGGCCGGGCAGGGCGCCGAGCGCCCGCTCGAGCACCCGCCGGGTGGCGAGCCCGGTGAGCGGGTCGACGGACGCCATGGCGTCGAGGCGCTGGACCAGCCGCTCCTGGTGGCCGCCCGAGGTGAGCAGGACGAACGTCAGCATCGCGAGCGCCGACGCGACGACGACGAGGTCGGTCAGCGCCACCTCCAGCGGGAGCACGCTCAGCACGACGATGGCGTCCCCGACGGCGGCCAGCGCCCAGATCGACCAGGCGAACCGGCGCCGGAAGTGCCCCGCCGCGTACGCGACGGCGTAGGCGAGGCCCATCTGCCCGCCGGCGCTCGCGTCCGCGGACAGCACGTCGGTGACCACCACCCACAGCACACCCAGCACGGCGGTCAGCGGGAAGAGCCAGACCGGCAGGCGCTCGGGCGCACGCCAGAACTGCACGGCCAGCGGGACGAGCGCGAGGGTCAGGACCGCCGTGAGCACGACGCTGCCCGGCGTGCTCGCGGACCGCCCGACGACGAGACCGATCACCTCGTACGTGAACGTCACGGCGGAGCCGGCGCCGACGACGACCGCGGCCGTCCGGCCCGCGGACACGACGTCCCTGGGCAGCACGGCATCGGGGAGGCGCACGTCCAGTACATCGGCGCTGGTGAGCCCACATGGAGCGGACCTGCGGGTGATTCGCGCGGACGCGGACGCCGGCAGGCGCCGGCTACAGCCTGCGCGGCGGTGCGATGCCGCGTGCCACGGGGCCGCGTGCGGCGGGCCGGTCCGCCGACACCCCGTCCAGCGGGACCACCGTCTCCTGCGCCGCGGCGACGTCGCCGCCGTCGCACACGACGGCGAGGGGGGCGTCCTCCGCGAGACCCCGCTTGACCAGCGCGAGCGCGATCGGCCCCAGCTCGTGGTGCCGCGCGACGGAGGTCACGTGGCCGATCGGGCGGCCCGCGGCGTCGTGCACGTCCGCGCCGGGCTCGGGCAGCAGGTGCCCCGACCCGTCGAGGTGCAGCATCACCAGGCGCCGCGGCGGACGGCCGAGGTTGTGCACGCGCGCGATGGTCTCCTGGCCGCGGTAGCAGCCCTTGTGCAGGTGCACGGCCGTGCGCAGCCAGTCGAGCTCGTGCGGGATGGTCCGGTGGTCGAGCTCGAACGACGCCCGCGGGCGCCAGGCCGCGACGCGCAGCGCC
>JAEWQZ010000295.1 GCA_023460255.1 Actinomycetes bacterium | reverse complement strand
GCCCGGCGCACCTCGGCCAGGTGCCGCTCGTGGGTCTCGAGGAGCGCGGCGGGCCGGGCGAGCGCGGGTCTGGAGCGCATCGCGGCGAGCCGGTCGGCCTCGCGCCGCACCATGGCGCCCATCGCCTGGCGGATCCGGGTGCGCGCGTGCTGGAGGCGGGCCCGCTCCTCGCCGACGTCCGGCACGATCCGCTTCGCCGCGTCGGTCGGGGTGGAGGCGCGGACGTCCGCGACGAGGTCGAGCAGCGGGGCGTCGGTCTCGTGCCCGATGGCGCTCACCACCGGGGTCCGGCACGCGGCGACCGTGCGCAGCAGGGTCTCGTTGCTGAACGGCAGGAGGTCCTCGACGGACCCGCCGCCGCGGGCGACGACGATGACCTCGACCTGCGCGTCGGCGTCGAGGGCGGCCACGGCGCGGCAGACCTCGCCCACCGCGCTGGGACCCTGCACGGCGACCTCGCGGATCTCGAAGGCCACCTGCGGCCAGCGTGCCCGGGCGTTGACGACGACGTCGTGCTCCGCCTTGGACTCGCGGCCGCACACGAGCCCGACGACGCGTGGGAGGAACGGCAGCGGGCGCTTGCGCTCCGCGGCGAACAGGCCCTCGGCGGCGAGCACGCGCTTGAGGTGCTCGATGCGGGCGAGCAGCTCGCCGAGCCCGACGGGCCGGATCTCGTCCGCCTGGAGGGAGAGCGTCCCGCGCTTGACCCAGTAGGTCGGGGTCGCGTGCACGACGACGTGCGCGCCTTCGGTGACCTCGGTGCTCGCGGCCGCCAGGACCCGGGTGTGTGCCGTGACGGGCACCGAGATGTCGGCATCGGTGTCGCGCAGCGTGAGGAACACGACGGCTGCGCCCGGGCGTCGGTTGAGCTGGACCACCTGGCCCTCGACCCAGACGCCGGGCATCTTGTGG
Organism: Actinomycetes bacterium; assembly: GCA_023460255.1. Taxonomy (GTDB): domain Bacteria; phylum Actinomycetota; class Actinomycetes; order Actinomycetales; family Cellulomonadaceae; genus Actinotalea. Next base: position 2,481 of record JAEWQZ010000295.1, on the reverse strand, counting down.
ACGTAGTCGGCGATCTTGCCGGCGAGGTGCCGGACGGGCCACGGGGCCGTCGGGCTCGTGTCGGCCGCGCGCGGCGGGAGCCCGGAGGGGCGGGCGGCGGCGTCGGTCACGGGGCCCAGCCTGCCATCCGCCGACGACGGCACCGCGCCGAGTGTCGGCCGCCCCGGCGACCCGCGATCCGCGCGTCGGCCGCTCCGGGCCCCCACAGGTCGTTCACACGCGGTTCCGTAGACTGAGGCGGTGAACCCCCATCCCGCTGAGTCGAGCGATCCCGCCCGCCCGCCGGCCGACGACCCCCGCGCGTCAGGACCCGCCGGTCGGGTGCTGCTGGCCGCGCCCCGCGGGTACTGCGCGGGGGTGGACCGCGCCGTCGTCGCCGTGGAGAAGGCCCTCGGGCACTACGGCCCGCCGGTCTACGTGCGCAAGGAGATCGTGCACAACAAGTACGTCGTGGAGACGCTGGCGAAGCGGGGCGCGATCTTCGTCGACGAGACCGACGAGGTGCCCGAGGGCGCCCGCGTCGTGTTCTCGGCGCACGGGGTCTCGCCCGCCGTGCACGCGGCGGCTGCCGCACGAGGGCTGCAGACCATCGACGCGACGTGCCCCCTGGTGACCAAGGTGCACAAGGAGGCCGTGCGCTTCGCCGCGGACGACTTCGACATCCTGCTCATCGGCCACGACGGCCACGAGGAGGTCGAGGGCACGTCCGGTGAGGCGCCCGAGCACATCCAGGTGGTGAACTCCCCGGACGCGGTGGACGACGTGGTGGTCCGCGACCCGGCCAAGGTCGTCTGGCTGTCGCAGACCACGTTGTCCGTGGACGAGACGATGGAGACCGTGCGGCGGTTGCGCGAGCGGTTCCCGCTGCTCGCGGACCCGCCCAGCGACGACATCTGCTACGCCACGCAGAACCGTCAGGTCGCGGTGAAGAAGATCGCGCCGTCGTGCGACCTGGTGATCGTGGTGGGGTCGGCGAACTCCTCGAACTCCGTGCGGCTCGTCGAGGTGGCGCTGGAGTCCGGCGCGCGCGCGGCGCACCGCATCGACCACGCCGCCGAGCTGGACCCGGCCTGGGTCGCGGGGGTGCGCACCGTCGGGCTCACCTCCGGGGCGTCGGTCCCGGAGATCCTCGTCGACGACGTGCTCGCGCGGCTCGCGGAGCTGGGCTTCGGCGAGGTCGAGGAGGTCCGGACGGCGACGGAGGACCTCATGTTCTCGCTGCCGCGTGAGCTGCGCGCGGACCTCAAGGCCGCCGGGCAGGCGAGCGGGCGCCCGGCTCGCGGGGACCGGCGCGGGCTCTCCGTCGAGCCGGTCGGCTAACCCAGGGCGACGACGCGCTGCTCGTCGGAGGCGACGAGCTCGGGCGCCTGCACCTGTCGCGCCGCCCGGTCGAGCTGGGCCGGCACCGCGAGCTCGGCGTCGGTGACCTTCAGCTCCGCCAGGCGGCGGGCGCTGACGAGCACCCGCGACTCCAGCGAGCTGACCGACTCGTTGTACGCGCGCACCGCGCCGTCGAGCTGCCGGCCGAGCCGGCCGACGTGGCCGCCGAGCGTCGCGAGCCTGGAGTGCAGCTCGCGACCGAGGTCGAGCACCTGCTGGGCGTTGGCGGCCAGCGCGTCCTGCCGCCAGGCGTAGGCGACGGTCCGCAGGGTCGCGACGAGGGTCATCGGGGTCGCGATGACGACCCGTCGCTCCATGGCGTGCTCGAGGAGGCTGCCGTCCGCCTCGAGCGCGGCGTGCAGGAACGCCTCCGCCGGCACGAACATCACGACGAACTCGGGCGCGGGGCTGCACTGCTCCCAGTACTCCTTCGCGGCGAGGTCGTCGATGTGCCGCCGCATGTGGCGCGCGTGTGCGGCGAGGCGTTCGGTCCGCACGGCCTCGTCGGTGGCCTGCATCGCGTCGAGGTAGCCGAGGACGGCCACCTTGGCGTCGACGACGATGTTCTTGCCGCCGGCGAGGCGCACGACCATGTCGGGCCGCAGGGCGCCGTCCTCGGTGGGCAGGTGGGCCTGCTCGACGAAGTCGACGTGCTCGAGCATGCCGGCCGACTCCACGACCCGCCGCAGCTGCACCTCGCCCCAACGCCCGCGGACCTGCGAGGAGCGCAGGGCGGTGACGAGGTGGCCCGTCTCGGACCGGAGCAGGTCGGAGGAGTCCCGCACGGCGCGCAGCTGCTCGGCGAGCGCCGCCGCGGCCTCGGCCCGTGCGCGCTCGGCAGTCGTGACCTCGGCCTTCACCTGGTCCAGCGTGCGCGTGAGGGGCTCCACGAGGCGGCGCACCGCCTCGTGCTGCTGGGCGATGCCGACGGCACCGGCCTCCTGGCTGCGCCGGAGGCGCTCCTCCGCGGCGACCATGAGCTGCTCGGAGTTCGCCCGCAGCGCGTCCGCAGCCAGCGCCCGGAACTGCTCGCCGACGCGCTCGCGGTCCGCCTCCGCCGCCGCGGCCCGCTCGACGGCCAGACGCCGCTCGGCGTCGAGC
>JAEWQZ010000294.1 GCA_023460255.1 Actinomycetes bacterium | reverse complement strand
GGACGTGTCCGCGCGCAGCGTCGGCAGGGCGACGAGCGTGGCGGCGACGGCGAACGCCGCGGACGCCGCCACGACGAGGAACCCGCCGTGCGCGCCCCGGCTGTCGATGACCGCGCCGGCGGCCGCGGAGCCGATCGAGACGCCGACCCCGAGGGCCGTGCCCACCCACGCCAGGCCGGTGGTCAGCTGGTCGTGCCGGACGAAGGACGTGACCAAGCCGTTGCCGTTGACGATCGTCGGGGCGATGGTGAACCCGGTCACGAACATGACGGCGGCGAGCATCGGCAGGCTCGAGACGACGAAGAACAGGGAGACCCCCGCCGCCAGGGCGAGCACGCCCAGAGCGAACCGGCGCCAGAGCGGGCTGGTCCAGTGCCGCAGCCCGTACCCGAGGCCGGAGATCATCGACCCCAGGGCGAACACGGCGAGCACGGCTCCGGCGGTGGCCTTGCTCCCCTGCTCCTCGGCGAACGCGACGGTCGCGACGTCGGTGGCGCCGAAGATCGACCCGACGGCGGCGAAGACGAGCGTGAGCACCACCATCCCGCCGGAGCGCAGGATGCCCCCGCCGACGGCGTCGGGCGCGCGGTGCACGACCGGCGGCTCGGTGCTGCGCTGCGAGAGCAGCAGCCACCCGCCGACGAGCACCGCCGCGGCGGGCAGCCAGAGGCCCGCGGTCGGTGCGACGGAGGTGGCGAGCACCGTCGCGACGACGGGCCCGACGACGAAGACGAGCTCGTCGAGCGCCGACTCCAGGGAGTACGCGGTGTGGATCCGGTCCGGGTCCCGCAGCACGTAGGTCCAGCGGGCGCGCACGAGGGCGCCGACCGAGCCGATGCTCGCCCCGGCGACGGCCGCGCCCGCGAACACCCAGGCCGGGTGCGCGGCCGTCCCGATCGCGACGATCACGCCGATGATGCCGAGGCCCGCGACCCGCAGGGCCGGGGTCATCACGCGCGCCTGGCCGTGCCTGTCGACGAGGTGCGCCAGCAGCGGCGCGGCGACCGAGTGGACGATGACGTAGACGGCCGTGACCTGCCCGGCGAGGCCGTAGGAGCCGTAGACCTCGGGCACCGCGAGCACGATCGCGATGCCGACCATGGACATGGGCAGGCGCGCCAGGACGCCGGCGGAGGAGAAGGCCAGGGCGCCCGGGCGCGCGAGAACCTCGCGGTACGGCCGGAGCATGCGTTCATTGTCCGCCCGGCCACGGACATCCCCCTACCGGATATGCGTCCGTGCGGCTGTGACGCTCCCCACCGTCGTCGTCGGCGTCGTCCGCCCGCCCTCACCCGTCCGTCTGCCCACCCCGACCCAGGGGTCTGCCCAACTCCGCAGGGCGACGCAACGCTCCGCACAAGGGGTGGGGGCGGGGAGGGGGCGCGTCAGGCGAGCGCGGCCGAGACCACCTCGCGGGCGGCGTCCTGGACCTGCGTGAGGTGCTCCGGCGAGACGAACGACTCCGCGTAGATCTTGTAGACGTCCTCGGTGCCCGACGGCCGCGCCGCGAACCAGGCGTTCGCCGTCGTGACCTTCAGGCCGCCGATGGGCGCGTCGTTCCCGGGCGCCGCGACGAGCCTGGCGGTGATCGGCTCGCCCGCGAGGGTGTCGGCCGCGACGCGGTCCGGCGTGAGACGGCCCAGCGCGGCCTTCTGCTCGCGGGTGGCCGGCGCGTCCACCCGCGCGTACCAGGACTCGCCGTGCCGGGCGACGAGCCCGGCGTGCAGCTGCGAGGGAGAGGACCCGGTGCGGGCGATGATCTCCGACGCGAGCAGGGCGAGCAGGATGCCGTCCTTGTCGGTGGTCCACACCGACGCGTCCTGCCGCAGGAACGAGGCCCCGGCGGACTCCTCGCCACCGAAGCCGACCGACCCGTCGAGCAGCCCCGGCACGAACCACTTGAACCCGACGGGCACCTCGAGCAGCCGCCGCCCGTGCGCGGCCGCCACCCTGTCGACCAGGGAGGACGACACGAGCGTCTTCCCGACGGCGGTCGTGGTCGGCCACCCCGGCCGCGCGCCCCCGTACAGGTAGTCGATCGCCACGGCGAGGTAGTGGTTCGGGTTCATCAGGCCGGCGTCCGGCGTGACGATCCCGTGCCGGTCCGCGTCGGCGTCGTTGCCGGTGGCCACGTCGAACGGCGCGCTCCCGCCGTCGGTCGCGGCCATGGCCCGCACCAGGGACGCCATCGCCGACGGCGACGAGCAGTCCATCCGGATCTTCCCGTCCCAGTCCAGGGTCATGAACGCCCAGCGCGGGTCGACCTCCGGGTTGACGACCGTCAGGTCCAGCCCGTACCGCTCGCCGATGGCGCCCCAGTAGTCCACGGCTGCGCCGCCCAGCGGGTCGGCACCGATCCGCACGCCCGACGCGCGGATGATGTCGAGGTCCAGCACGGACGGCAGGTCGTCCACGTAGGCCGAGAGGTAGTCGTGCTTGTGCGTCGTCGGAGCCGCCAGCGCGGCCTCGACCGAGACGCGCCGGACCTGCCCGACGCCGCCGCGCAGGATCTCGTTGGCCCGGCGCGCGATCCAGGCGGTGGCGTCGGAGTCGGCGGGGCCGCCGTGCGGCGGGTTGTACTTGAAGCCGCCGTCGCGGGGCGGGTTGTGCGACGGGGTCACGACGATGCCGTCGGCCAGGCCCCCGCGACCCGACGTGCGCACGCCCTCGGCCGTCGTCGCGCCGTTGTGCAGGAGGATCGCGTGCGAGACGGCGGGGGTCGGGGTGAAGCGGTCCCGCGCGTCGACGCGCACCTCGACGCCCGCTGCGGCGAGCACCTCCAGCGCCGTGCGCCAGGCGGGCTCGGACAGGGCGTGGGTGTCCCGCCCGAGGAACAGGGGGCCGTCGGTGCCCTGACCTCGGCGGTACTCCACGATCGCGGCGGTCGTCGCGACGATGTGCGGCTCGTTGAACGCGCCGTCAAGGCTCGAGCCCCGGTGGCCGGACGTGCCGAAGACCACCTGCTGGGCGGGGTCGTCGGGATCGGGGGACCGGTCGTAGTAGGCCGCGACAAGGGCGTCCAGGTCGACGAGGTCCTCGGGCAGGGCGACGGTTCCGGCGCGCGGGTGCATGCCTCGATCCTCGCACCGGCCGGTCGCCCTGCACCATGCGCCGGCGCAAGCCACGGTGCTTGTGACGCGTGTGGCGGATGGGGCTGGAGTGACGTCACACGTGTCACATGAGTCTCATCTGTCACAAGCGCCGTGGCGTGCGCCCCGCGACCGGGCAGGTGGCGAGGGTTGCAGGGGTGCGGCGGTGGGTGCGGCGGGCGAGGTGCGC
>JAEWQZ010000293.1 GCA_023460255.1 Actinomycetes bacterium | reverse complement strand
CGGCACCGAGTGCGGCACCGCCCGCGGCGGCCCCGAGGGCCGGGGCGCCGACGTGCCCGCCGCGCAGCGCGGCCTCGAGGTCCGCCCGGAACTCCGCGGCCGACGCGTAGCGGTGGTCGCGGTCCTTGGCCAGGGCCTTCATGGTGATGCGGTCGAGCGTCTCGGGGACGTCCGAGGCGAACGCGCTCGGCGGCTGCGGGACCTCGCGGGCGTGCTGGTAGGCGACGGCCACCGGGGAGTCGCCCACGAACGGCGGGCGGCCGGTGAGCAGCTCGAAAAGCAGGCACCCGGTGGAGTACAGGTCGGAGCGGGAGTCCACGGCCTCGCCGCGCGCCTGCTCCGGGGAGAGGTACTGCGCGGTGCCGATGACGGCCTGCGTCTGGGTCATGGTGCCGGCGGCGTCGGCCATCGCGCGGGCGATGCCGAAGTCCATCACCTTCACCGCACCCGCCGGCGTCAGCATGACGTTCGCGGGCTTGATGTCGCGGTGCACGATCCCCGCGTGGTGGCTGTACTCGAGGGCGGAGAGCACCCCGGCGGTGATCTCGGCGGCCTCCTCGATGGGCACCGCCGCGCCGTCGCGCAGGATGTCCCGGACCGTGTGGCCCTCCACATACTCCATGACGATGAACGGCACGTGCGAGACGGCGCCGCTCGGCTCGACCGACACGTCCTCGCCGGTGTCGTAGACGGCGACGATCGCGGGGTGGTTGAGGGCGGCGGCGGCCTGCGCCTCGCGGCGGAAGCGCGCCTGGAACGACGGGTCCCGCGCCAGGTCGGAGCGGAGGATCTTCACGGCGACCGTGCGGCCGAGGCGGGTGTCGTGACCGATGTGGACCTCGGCCATCCCGCCGCGACCGATGAGTTCACCGACCTCGTACCGGCCGCCCAGGATCCGGGGAGCGTCTGCCACTACTGGTCCCTCGCTGTCGTCGTGTCGGGGATGTCGTCGATGATCCCACGGGGCAGGGCCCGTTCGGTCGAGGCGAGCACCACTGACGGCGGCCGCGCGTCGTCCGGAGGGGGGGCTGAGTGCGACCGACCCCACAGACTATCCGCAAACGCCGCGCCCAGAAGGGCGAAGAGGACCATCAGGACGAGCACGACGAGCGGCCGCGACAGCTGCCCCCAGCGCCTGCCCGTGGTGGTGCTCGTCAGGCGTGCGACGCGTTCGCGCAGAGCGGCAGCCCCGGTCGACGGCGTCGTCGTGGTCCCGGACGTGGCGCCGACGGCGTCGCCGTCGGGCGCCCGGAAGCTCGGCGGGGTGTGCATCGGCGTCGTGAAGCTCGTCAGCTCGAGCCCGCCGGTGGAGACCGCGTCGACGACGTCGACCGGGCGCGCGTGGCGGCCGAGCACCGGCGGGATGCCCGTCGACGGGGTCCGGACGGCGATGTCGTCGAGCACGCGCGCGAGGGACGCCGCTGATCGCGGCCGCTCCTCCGGGTCCTTCGCGAGCATGCGCATGACGAGCGTGGCCAGCTCGGGGTCGACGTCCGTCGGCAGCGGCGGCACCGGCGTGTTGACGTGGGCGACGGCGATGTCGACGGCGGTCGGGCCCGTGAACGGGCGGTTCCCGGCGATGGCCTCGTACGCGACGATCCCGAGGGCGTAGATGTCCGACGCGGGCGTGGCCGCCTTGCCGATGGCCTGCTCCGGGGACAGGTACTGGGCGGTGCCCATGACCATCCCGGAGTCGGTCATCGGGATGCGACCGGTCGCCGTCGAGATGCCGAAGTCGGTGATCTTCACGCGGCCCGCGCGGGACAGGAGGATGTTGCCGGGCTTGACGTCCCGGTGCACGACGCCGGCCACGTGCGCCGCGTGCAGCGCCCGGGCGGTCTCCGCGAGGATCGGGAGCAGCCGCCGGGTGGGCAGCACGGGCTCCCGGTCGAGCAGGTCCGACAGCGGCTCGCCGAGGATCAGCTCCATGACGAGGAACGCCGACCCGGCCTGCTCGCCGTAGTCGTACAGCTGGGCGATGTTGGGGTGCGACAGCTGGGCGCAGTTGCGCGCCTCGGTGCGGAACCGCTCGAGGAACCCCTCGTCGCCGGCGAACTCCTCGCGCAGCACCTTGACGGCGACGTCCCGGGCGAGCGACTCGTCGTGCGCCACCCAGACCTCGCCCATGCCCCCGACGGCGATCCGCGACACCAGGCGGTACCTGTCGCCGAGCGCGACGCCCTCGCCCGGCTTCACGACGAGCTCCCGAGGGCGGCCTGGATGACGGCCCGGGCGATCGGCGCCGCAACCTGGCCGCCCGTCGCCTCGCTGCCCATCGAGCCACCGTGCTCCACGACGACCGCGACGGCGATGCGGGGCGCCTCGACGGGCGCGAAGGCCGTGAACCACGCGTGGGGCGCGGCGTCCGTCGTCGTCTGCGCGGTGCCGGTCTTGCCCGCGACGGTGACGCCGGAGATCTGCGCGGCGCGGCCGCTGCCCCGGTCGACGACGCCGCGCATCATCTCCTGGAGCTGGGCGGCGGTCGCCGCCGTGATCGGGCGTGCCCGCTCGCTCGGCTCGGTCTCGGCCACGACCGTGAGGTCCTGGCTGCGCACCGCCTGCACGAGGTACGGCGTCATCTGGACGCCGTCGTTCGCCACGGCGGCGGCCACCATGGCCATCTGCAGCGGCGTCACGCGCACCTCGTACTGCCCGATCGCCGAGAGAGCTGTCTGCGGCGTGTCCGGGTCGTCGGGGAAATGGCTCTCCGCCACGGTCATCGGCACGTTGAGGGGCGTGTCGAACCCGAACGCCTCGGCCTGAGCACGAAGTTCATCCGCCCCGAGGTCCATGCCGATCTGCGCGAAGGCCGTGTTGCAGGAGATCCGTAGCGCGTCGGCGAGGGTCATCGCGCCGGTCGACGAGCAGGCGGCGCCGCCGAAGTTCGACAGCTCGCGGGACGTCTGGGGCAGGGGCAGCGTCCGTGGCGCGGCCACCGCGGTGTCGAGCGCGTAGCCGTTCTCCAGGGCCGCCGCGGCCGTGACGATCTTGAAGGTGGAGCCCGGCGGGTAGGTGTCGCCGGCGATGGCCCGGTTGACGAGCGGGTCCCCGGCGTCGGCCAGCGCCGCCTCGTACGCGGCCCGGACGGCGTCGAAGTCGTGGCTCGCGAGGGCGTTCGGGTCGTAGCTCGGCTTGGAGACCATCGCGAGGATCGCCCCGGTCGTCGGGTCCATCGCGACGACGGCGCCCCGCTGGTCGCCCAGGGCGTCCCAGGCCGCCTGCTGGACCGCCGGGTCGATGGTGAGCTCGACCGACGCGCCGCGCGTCTGGCGCCCGGTGACGAGGTCCTGGAGGCGCTCGTAGAAGAGCGAGTCGGCGGAGCCGTTGAGCTCGGTGTTGAACCACTCCTCGATGCCGTCCCGGCCGTAGACCACCGAGTAGAAGCCGGTCACCGGGGCGTACAGCGGCCCGTTCGCGTAGACGCGCTGGTAGCCGAACGAGTCGTCCACCGGTGTGGAGTACGCGATCGCCTGGCCGCCGACGACGATGGGCCCGCGGAAGTTGCCGTACTCGCGGTACAGGGTGCGCACGTTGCGCTGGTCGTTGTTGAGCGTCGGGGCCTGGACGTACTGCACCCAGGTGGCGGCGACCATCAGCCCGAGGAACATCAGGGCCACGACGGTGGACAGGCGGCGCAGGGGGGTGTTCACTCGCGCCCCCCGAGCGTGATGACCTCGGTCTCCTGGTCCGACCCCGCGGGCAGGACCGGGCCGACGCCCGCGCCGCCGTCGAGCTCCCCGTCGGGCGTGCGACCGGGCAGGGGCGCGGGGCGGCGGGCGCTGTCGGAGACCCGCAGGAGCAGGGCGGCGATGATCCAGTTCGCCAGCAGCGACGAGCCGCCGTAGGCGAGGAACGGCATCGTCAGGCCCGTGAGCGGGATGATCCGGGTCACGCCGCCCACCACCACGAAGCACTGGAACGCGACGACGAAGGCCATGCCGCCGGCGAAGAGCTTGCCGAACCCGTCGCGCACCCCGATGGCGGTGCGCAGGCCCCGCTGGGTGAGCACGACGTAGAGCACGAGGATCGCCAGCAGACCCGTCAGGCCGAGCTCCTCGCCGAGCGAGGCGACGATGAAGTCGGACTCGGCGTACGGGACGAGGTCGGGCCGGCCCTGGCCGAGGCCCGTGCCGAAGAGCCCGCCGCTGGCCATGCCGAACAGGCCGCGGACGAGCTGGCCCGACCCGCCGGGGTCACGGTCGAACACGTCGGGGTCCAGGGCGTGCAGCCACACCTCGAACCGCGCCGCGACGTGCGGCAGCGCGCGCGACGCCAGCGCCGCACCCCCGACGAACAGCCCGACGCCGATGACCACCCAGCTGATCCGCTCGGTGGCCAGGTAGAGCATCCCGACGAACAGGCCGAAGAACAGCAGGGACGTGCCGAGGTCCCGCTCGAACACGAGGAGCCCGAGCGAGACGAGCCAGGCCAGGAGGATCGGCCCGAGGTCCCGCGCCCGCGGCAGCTGGAGGCCGAACAGCTTGGGCCCGGCGAGCGCGAGCGTGTCGCGGTTCGTGACGAGGTACCCGGCGAAGAACACGGCGAGGGCGATCTTCGCGAGCTCGGCGGGCTGGAAGGACGCCGGGCCGACGTGGATCCAGATCCGGGCCCCGTTGATGGTCCGGCCGATCACCGGCGCGAGCGGCAGCACGAGCAGCGCGAGACCGGCGACCATCGCGGTGTAGGTGTAGCGGCGGAGCGTGCGGTGGTCCCGCAGCGCCACGAGCACGACGGCGGCCAGCACCATGCTGATGGCCGTCCACGTCAGCTGGCGCTCGGCGAAGCCGTGGTAGCGCTCGCGGGCCTCGTACGCGACGTCGATCCGGTAGATCATCGCCAGGCCCAGCCCGTTGAGCGCGACGACCACCGGCAGGATCACCGGGTCCGCGTAGGGCGCCCGCCAGCGCAGCACCACGTGCATCCCGACCGAGAGGACGACGAGGCCCGCCCCGTAGCCGAGGATGTCCGCCGGCACCGTGCCCGCCGTGGAGATCCCGACGAGCGCGTACGCACCCACCCCCAGCGCCAGCGCGACGACGAGGAGGCCCAGCTCGAGCGTGCGTCCGGGACGGACCGGCAGCGGCGCGACCGTCGCCATCAGGGGCGCCGGTTCTCACGTTCGATGGACTCCACCCGGTCGCGCGCGTCCGCGAGGTCGGCGGCCGGCAGGGTGTCCGCCAGGCGGTCACGGAAGTACTGCGGGAGGTCGTCGAGCCGCACGTCGGTGGTCTCGACGACCTCGGAGAGCACGAGCGGGCCGACGGTCTGGGGGATGCCGCGGAAGATCGCGACCCGGTCGTCGGAGATGCCCACGTAGTACTGGTCCTGCGTCCAGCGGTACCCGAGCCAGCCCGCGGCGACCGCGCCGCCGAGCAGGACGAGCACGACCAACGCCCGGAGCACGCGGCGGGCGCGGCTGCGCGGTGGCACGTCGTCCTCGTCGAGGATGGTGGGGGCCGCGGGGGCTGGTGCGTGGGTGCCGGCGCGGGCCGCGGCCGAGTGCTGGGCGGCCCGGGCG
>JAEWQZ010000292.1 GCA_023460255.1 Actinomycetes bacterium | reverse complement strand
CTGCGCGCAGGTGCCCACCGGCACGGCGGGAGCGTCAACGACGCGGTGCTCGCCGCGGTCGGCGGGGCGCTGGGGGCGTCCCGGCCCGCAGCCGCCACGGCCGGACACCTCGTCGTCTCCGTCCCTGTGACGGCCCAGCGGCCCGACGACGCACCTGGTGCCGGCACGAACCGCGTCGGCGTGATACCCGTCGCGATCCCGACGACCGGCGACGCGGCGGCCCGCCTCCGGTCGGTCGCCGCGGCCACAGCCGTGCGCAAGACCGGCCATCGCGGGGCCTCGGCGACCCTCTCCCGGCCCGTGTTCCGGGCGCTGGGCGCCCTGCACGTCTTCGGCCCGTTCGTCCGGCGCCAGCGCCTCGTCGACACGTTCGTCACCAACGTCCGCGGCCCGGCGGAGCAGTTGTCCTTCGCCGGTGCGACGATCCGGGAGGTCGTGCCGCTGGGCGGGGTGAGCGGCAACGTCACCGTGGCGTTCACCGTTCTGTCCTACGCCGGGACGCTGACCACGACGATCGCCGCCGACCCGGCGCACTGGCCGGACCTGCCCGAGCTCACGAGGCGTCTGCAGGACGAGCTCGGGGCCGTCGCCGACGCGTGAGCCTCAGCGCTCGGCGGCCGCCCAGTGCTCGAGGAGCAGCGCGTTCGCGTCGGGGTGGTCCTGGGGCCGGTGCCCGAGGCCCGTCAGCACGCGACGGGTGGCCCCGAGGGCGACGAGCGCGTCGGCTACCTCGTCGTACAGGGCGTTCCAGCCCCCGGTGACGACGAGCGTCGGGACCTGACGGACCACCGTCCCGTCGAGCGGCGCCTCCCACGGGGGACGCCGGCGGCGCACCCGCCGCCCGAGGGCACGCAGCGCCGGGTCACCAGGATCGGCGATGGCGGCACCCGGCACGCCGAGGCCGGTGAGGAAGCGCACGGCGAAGACCTCGTCGAGCACCCGGGGCTCCCGTGCGTCGGCGAAGACGGCGGACAGGCGGGCGACGTGCTCCTCGACCTCGGGCCCCCCGCGGGCCAGGGAGAAGGCGGCGGGCTCGAGCAGGACGAGGGACCGGACCGACCCTTGCCCGGACGCGCGCCCGGCGGCCAGGAGGGCGGCGACGGCCCCGGCCGAGTGCGCGACGAGGTGACCGCCACCGTCGGCGAGCGGCGCGAGCACGGTGGCCGCGGCGTCGTCGTCGGCGAGCGCCGCCAGGTCCGGGAAGTGCAGCCGGCGCCCTCGCAGCTCCACGGCCGCGACCTGGCCGGGCCACGCGAGGGGTCCGGACCGACCGGTGCCGTGGACGAAGACGACGTGCACCCCCCGATCATGCCGCATCCGCACACCGGCCGCGGGTCGGGCCGGGTGGGCGGGGTGGGCCGTCAGTCCGCGTGGGCGAGCCGCACCTGGCCGCACTCGTCGCCGACGAGCATCGGCGCGACGGCGCCCGACGCCCGCAGCTCGAGCAGCCGTCCCACCACGAGGCCGCGGACGGTCGCCGGGTCGAGCGTGTTCACGTTGATCTTCGTGCTGCCCTCGAACCCCGCCAGCGTCGAGACCCGCCACTTCAGGACGACGTGCCACGGCATCGGCTCCGCGACGCCCGGCGGCCGGTGGTGCCACTCCTCGTTGCTGGCCACCGTCGCGCCGGTCGCCGCGTGCAGCGCGTGCAGCAGGTCGGACACGGCCCGGACCTGCGCGTCGTCGTGCTCCCACGGCAGCTGGGCGGCGCCCGTGGCGTAGACCTCGACCGACGGGTAGCGGTGCCCGACGGCGGCCACCGCCACGGCGTGCTCGTTGCGTGCGATGACCAACCGGTGCTCGACCGCGTGCTCGAGGACGGCGCGGAACACGCCGCGGTCCTCGCGCACCCGGGCGAGCACGCGCTCGGCCCGCGGGCCGTACTCGTCGATCGCCACGAGCTGCTTGTGCAGGTGGTCGAAGGACGCGCCCGCCGGCCGCAGCCAGTTCTGGAAGGCGGCGACGTAGCGCGCCGCGGGCTGGGCGGCGTACAGGTCCGCCATCGCGTCCACGGTGAGGGCGACGTACTGGTGGTGCTCCTCGGGCGTCAGGGTGCCCGAGCCCGCGAGCTCGTCGTCGTGCACGGCGCCGTCCACGTGGTGGCGGCGGGCCACGACGACGTCGTGCGTGCCGGAGAACAGGTCGACCGCGCGCTCGAGCCACTCGTCCTCGGCCCGGCCAGCCCAGCCCGCGTCGTCGATCCCCTGCGAGGCGACCCGGCGGCGCAGGATCGCCAGCACGTGCGCACGGCCGGCCGGCTCGGCGACGTACGCCGCGGCACGGGCCTGCGCCTCCGCAGACGGCCTGACCCCGTGGTTGGCGCGCCAGTAGTCCACCGAGAGGATCTCGAAGAGGTTGGGGATGCGGCGCAGCTCGGCCACGGTCGCGTCGAGCTCCTGCTCCGGCACGTGCGCGAGCCGCTGCCAGCCGCCGTCGTCGGTGCGCACCACGCGCGCCTTCTCGGGCGGCGTCTCGCGGTAGCGGCGGGGACAGAACGCGCAGTGGGCGCCGTCCCGGGCGTGGTCGATCGGGTGCCGCTCCGCGGGCGGCACGCCGAGCAGCCGGTGCGCCCGTCCCGGCACCGTCCACACGACGGTGCCGGTCAGCGGTGAGACCTGCTTGACGGTGCCGTCGGGCAAGGTCACCAAGGGCTGCGGGACCACGTCGCCACCCTAGGCCCGACGGGTGGGCCCGCACCTGAGCCGGACGGGTCGTCCGGCGCCCTCGGCGATCAGGCCACGAAGATGCAGAACGGGTGCCCCGCCGGGTCGAGCCGCGACGCCCCGGGACCCGGCGTCTGACGCGCACCCGCCGCGGTCACGACCCTGGGGCGGCCGGCACCGGGGCATCGGCCGCACCGGCATCGGCCGCACCGGCGTCCGCCGCACCGGCGTCGGGGACCGCGTCGGGGACGGCGTCGTGCACCCCGTCCTGCAGCCCGTCCTGCACCGCGTCGAACCGCCGGACGGCGAACGCGGCGGGGATCGCGAGCAGCGTGATGACGGCGCCGACGGTGAAGGCCGTGTGCACGCCGGCCGCCGTCGCGGCCACCTCGCCGGCTCCCTGCGACGTGCGCGTCAGGGCGGTGGCGGTCATGAGCGTGACGAACAGCGCGGTGCCCGCGGCCCCGGCGACCTGCTGCACCGTGCCGACGACGGCGCTGCCGAACGCGTAGAGCCGCACGGGCAGCGCGCCGAGGGCGGAGGTGAACAGCGGGGTGAAGACCAGCGCGAGCCCGGCGGACAGGACCAGGTGCGCCGCCAGCAGGTGCCAGGGTGCGCTGTCCGTGCCGAGCCGCGTCATCGCCCAGGCCGACGCGCTGACGAGGGCGGTGCCCGGGACGAGCAGGGCACGCGGCCCCACCCTGTCGTAGGTGCGGCCCACGGCGGGCGCGAGCAGACCCATCAGCAGGCCACCGGGCAGCAGCAGGAGCCCGGTCGTCAGGGCCGCCAGCCCGAGGACGTCCTGGGCGTAGATGGGCAGCAGGATCACGGTGCCGAACAGGGCGATCATGCTGACGGCCATCACGGCGATCCCGACGGTGAACGTGCGGTGGGTGAACGTGCGCAGGTCCAGCAGCGCGCTGTCGGTTCGCTGGAGCCAGATCTGGCGGGCGACGAAGAGCGACAGCCCGGCGGCACCCACGAGGATCGGCGCCCACGCGACGACGGCCCCGGTGCGCGACGCCTCACCGAAGCGGCTGAGGCCGAACACGAGGCCGCCGAAGGCGACGGCGGACAGCGCCACGGACGCCACGTCGACGCGCGCGTACCGCGGCTCGTTGAGCGTGGGCAGGCGCAGCGCGCCCATCGTCAGCGCGCCGAGGGCGATGGGCAGCATGAGCACGAAGAGCCAGCGCCAGGAGGCGGCCCCGAGCACGGCGCCCGAGATCGTCGGGCCGAGCGCGGGCGCCACGGAGATGACCACGGAGATGTTGCCCATGGTCCGACCGCGGGAAGCGGGCGGGGTGACGGTCATCACCGTCGTCATGAGCAGCGGCATCATGATCGCCGTTCCGCTCGCCTGCACGACGCGGCCGAGCAGCAGCACGGCGAACCCCGGCGCGAGGGCGCTGATCAGCGTCCCCGTGCTGAACAGCCCCATGGCCGCGAGGAACGCCGCGCGGGTGGTCGTCCGGCGGATCACGAAGCCGGTCACCGGGATCACCACAGCCATGGTGAGCATGAAGGCCGCGCTGACCCACTGCGCGGCGGAGGCCGTGATGTCGAGGTCGCGCATGAGGTGCGGCACGGCCACGCCCATCGTCGTCTCGTTGAGGATGACGACGAACGCGGAGAACAGCAGGAGAGCGACCGCGCGACGGTCCCGCGGGTCCAGGCGGGCGTGGTCGTGGGTCGCGGCGGGCAGGGCGGCGTCGGTCATACGGGTCCCCGGGTCGTGGTGGCGATGGGAGCGCGGCGTCGCGCGGGCGGCCGGCGTGCAGCCTGACCGGGTCGACCGATTGAACCCGGGGAAATGATCGGGTGGCGAGGCAATTTCGCCGCCGGCGTACCTCGCCTCCGGCGGTGGGGTGCGCCATGCTCGGCTGGTGCCGCCGACTCCCCACGACCTGCCCGGCCCCGACGACGTCGTCCTGCGCGCGGCCACGCCGACGGACACCCCGGTGCTGGACACGCTCGGCACGCCCGAGGTCCGCACCGAGCACGACTGGTACGACGACGCGGACCTCGCCGACGCCCACCACGGCGTCTTCCGCTCCGGCTCGCGGGTGATCTCCGACGCGCGGGGCACGGTCCTCGGGCGGCTCACCTTCCACCAGGTCGCCTACGGACCGAACCGGCGCAGCCTCGCGTGGCGGATCGGCGTCACGGTGCTGCCCGCCCACCGCGGCCGCGGCATCGGGGCGCGCGCGCAGCGCCTGCTCGCCGAGGAGCTCTTCGCGACGACCGACGCGTACCGCGTCGAGGCCGACACGGACGTCACGAACGTCGCCGAGCAGCGGGCGCTGACGGCGGCGGGCTTCCGCCGCGAGGGCGTGCTGCGGGGAGCGCGGTGGCGCGCGGGGGCCCGCCGGGACGCCGTGCTCTACGCGCGGCTGCGGACCGACGCCTGAGTCCTCCGCAGGCCCACCCGGCTTTCTCCCGGCAGTCGCAGTGGTTAGAGTGACCGCACCATGAGGAGCTCCGGGAGGACCGCCGTGCCGGTGGCGCGGACGTGTCGGACGTGCGTGTGTCGCCCCTGCGCGTGTTGCGCGTGACCAGCTGACCCGCCCGCCCCCTCCCCCCCAGGACGCCCCATGGATCTGTTCGACAGCACCGCCGGCCGCGCGCTCGGCGTGCTCGCCCTCCTCGCCCTCGCCTCCCTGGTGCTCGTGCTCGCCCGGCGGCGCGACGGCGTCTTCCGGGCCGCCACCACCCCGGCGGGGCTGAGCGCCGCCGACCTCGGCCGCGCGCTCGGCGAGCGGGCCACGATCGTCCAGTTCTCCGCGCCGACCTGCGCCACCTGCCCGCAGGTCAGCCGGGTGCTCGGCGCCCTCGCATCCGAGCTCACGGGAGTGGTGCACGTGGAGGTCGACGCCGTCGAGCACCCAGACCTCGCCCGCCGGCTCGGGGTGCTGCGTACGCCGACCGTCCTGCTGCTCGGGCCGCACGGCGACGTGCGCACCCGCGCGTCGGGCCCCCTGGACCGGCCGGCCGCCGTGGCGGCCCTCGAGCTGGCGGTGCACGGTGGCTGACGAGGTGACCACCCCCGGCATCGACCCCCGCGGGCCGCGCTTCGGCGCCGTCGTCAGCGCCGTGCTGCTCGCCGTGACCGTCGTGCTCGGTACCGGACCCGCCGCCGTGGCCCTGCTCGGGGTGACGGCCACGCTCTTCTGCGTGGGCGCGCTGCGCGGGCCGCACCGCTCGGTCCAGGGCTGGCTGTTCCGGCGCTGGGTCCGGCCCCGGCTCGCGCCCCCGACCACCCTCGAGGACCCGGCCCCGCCCCGGTTCGCCCAGACGGTCGGGCTCGCCGTCACCGTCGCGGGACTCGCCCTGAGCCCGATCGCCCCGGCGGCCGTCCCGGTCGCGGCGGCGATCGCGCTCACCGCCGCCTTCCTCAACGCGGCCTTCGGCTTCTGCCTCGGCTGCGAGATCTACCTGCTGCTCCGGCGGCTGGGTGGCCCCACGCAGCGGCGGGCCGGTGCAGAGGTCACCGCGCCGAGCGCAGCTCCAGCGTCAGCGGGCACTGGAACGGATCGGCCGCTCGCAGACCCACCTCGTTGAGGTAGCGCACCACCCGCGCCCACGACCCGAACAGGGTCGTCTCGGTGTAGTCGATGCCCTTCTCGGCGCAGAACTCCCGCACGATCGGGCGCGCCCGGCGCAGGTGCGGGCGCGGCATGCTCGGGAACAGGTGGTGCTCGACCTGGTGGTTGAGCCCGCCGGTGAACCAGTCCACGAACCGGCTGCCGGTGACGTTGCGGCTCATCAGCACCTGCCGCCGCAGGAAGTCGACCTTGGCGTCGCGCGGCACGATCGGCATGCCCTTGTGGTTGGGCGCGAACACGGCTCCCATGTAGAGCCCGAACAGGCCCAGCTGGACGCCGAGGAAGGCGAACGCCATCCCGACGGGCAGGGCCCAGAACACGAGGGCGAGGTATCCGCCGAGCCGCAGGGTGACGAACACGATCTCCACCGGGCGCCGCTTGACGGGCCCGCGGCCGAGGATCGTCCGCACGCCGGACACGTGGAGGTTCAGGCCCTCGAGCAGGAGCAGCGGGAAGAACAGCCAGCCCTGCCGGGCGCGCGCCCACCGGCCCAGCCGGGTGACCGGCGACGCCTGCTCGTCCTCCGTGTGGAAGACGAGCACCCCGGGGGCGATGTCGGGGTCGGCGCCTGCCTGGTTGGGCTTCGCGTGGTGGCGGCTGTGCTTGTGCTGCCACCAGCCGTAGCTCATCCCGGCGTAGAGGTTGGCGATGACCAGGCTGGACCAGTCGTTCCAGCGGCCCGAGGCGAAGATCTGGCGGTGCGCCGCATCGTGCCCGAGGAACATGACCTGCCCCAGGACGAGGGCGAGCGCCGCCGCGAGACCCAACTGCCACCACGTGTCGCCGAACAGCACCACACCCACGCCGATCGCCACCAGCAGCGCCGTCAGGACCGCGAACTGGGTCCAGTAGTACCCGTGCCGCCGGCGCATGAGCCCGGCCTCGGTGACGGCCCGGGACAGGGCCGTGAAGTCCGAGACCTGACGCTCGCGGGGCCGCCCGTCGAGGGCCGGCGCGGAGTCGGGTGCGAGGGCGGTGGCGGGGGCCGCTGGGTGCAACGCTGTCATGCGCACGCTCCGGGAGCTGGGGGGCGACGCGCAGGAGCACATCGTGGATACGCAAGCGTAACCTCCGCAGGCGTAGGTTTCCTCCTCCGACGACAGTGGATTTCCCCAGGCCGTCCTGTAGGCTGGGGCCACGTTGCAGGTGGTTCGTCTCTGTGCCCTGGTGCTTTGCCCTGAAGGAGCAGAAGAAGTCCCCGTGACGACCGGACCCGACACGCGGGCCGGTTGACTGCTCTGGAAGGAGCTCCCCATGGCTACTGGAACCGTGAAGTGGTTCAACAGCGAGAAGGGCTTCGGCTTCATCGCCCCCGACGAGGGCGGCGCTGACGTCTTCGCCCACTACTCCGCGATCACCGGGTCGGGCTACCGCTCGCTCGAGGAGAACCAGAAGGTCGAGTTCGACGTGACCCAGGGCGCCAAGGGCCCCCAGGCCGCGAACATCCGCGCCATCTGAACGCTCGCCGGCGACTGCCGGCGACACGTGCCACGAACGGCCGTCCCCGCATGCGGGGACGGCCGTTCGCGCGTCCGGGGGCGGCGTCCTGCGCCAGACTGCAACGGTCGGGCCCCCGCCGTTCGTCGGACCCGGTGGGGCCGACGTGCGCCCCGGCACGAGGAAGGAGCGCAGGTGGGCGCAGCGGTCAGAGGCACGGCAGTCAGGGTCACCGCAGCGGCACTCGTGGCCGTCGGTCTGGTCGCCTGCTCGGCGGAGGAGCCGGAGCCCGGACCCGTGGCGGAGCAGCTCGCCGCGGCGCTGACCGCCGGGGACCTCGCCGACGTGCCCCTGGTCGGTGCGACCGGGGCCGAGGCGACGGCCGCGCTGACCGCCGCGATCGAGGGCCTGTCCCCCACGACCCCGGCCGTCACCGTGGAGGCGGTCGCCGCCGACGACGACGCCGACCCGCCCAGCGCCACCGCGACCCTCGCCTGGACGTGGGACCTGGACGCGGGCGAGACCGACTGGACCTACACGACGACGGCGCCGCTCGAGCAGGTCGACGACGCCTGGGCCGTGCGGTGGTCGCTGCACGTGGTGCACGACGACCTCCTCGAGGGCCTGGTCCTCGGCGTGAACCGGACCACCGCGGAGCGCGCCGTCGTGCTCGGGGCGGGCGGTGCGGAGGTGCTCGTCGAGCCGCGTCCGGTGCTTCGCCTCGGCCTGGACAAGACCCGCATCGACGCGACCGGCCAGCCCGACTCCGCGCAGCGGATCGCCACCCTGCTCGGGCTCGACGCGGCGGACTACGTCGAGCGTGTCGCGGCGTCGGGCGAGCGCGCCTTCGTCGAGGCGCTCGTGGTGCGCGAGGCGGACCCGGGCGTCGACCTCGAGGCGTTCGCGGCCGTCCCTGGCGCCCTCACCGTGCGCGACATGCGCCCCCTGGCACCCACCCGCACCTTCGCGCGACCCCTGCTCGGCACGGCCGGCCCGGCGACGGCGGAGATCATCGAGGAGTCCGGGGGCGCGGTCAGCGCGGGCGACATGGCCGGCCTCTCGGGCCTCCAGCGCCAGTACGACGAGCAGCTGCGGGGGCGCCCCGGGCAGACGGTGGTGCTCCGCCGGGCCGACACGGGCGACGAGACCGAGCTCTTCCACCTCGACCCCGTGCCGGGCGAACCACTGGTCACGACGCTGGAGACCGCCTACCAGGGCGCCGCCGAGGCGGTCCTGTCCGGCGTGGGGCCGGCGAGCGGTCTGGTCGCGATCAGGCCCTCGACGGGCGCGGTGCTGGCCGCCGCGAGCGGTCCCGGCGGCGGGGGCCACTCCACGGCCACCCTTGCCACCGCCGCGCCCGGCTCGGTGTTCAAGGTCGTCGACGCGCTCGCGCTCCTGCGGGCGGGGTACACGCCCCAGAGCCCGCTGGACTGCCCGGACTCGGTGACCGTCGACGGTCGGACGTTCCACAACTTCCCCGACTACCCGCGGGCGGGGCTCGGGAGCATCACGCTGCGCACGGCGCTCGCGCACTCGTGCAACACGGCCTTCATCGGCACGGCGTCGGTCGTGGACGCCGCCGCCCGCGCGGAGGCCGCGGCCGCGCTGGGCTTCGGCACCGAGCCGGCGCTCGGCTTCCCGGCGTTCCTGGGTGCGGTGCCCGACGACGTCACCGGCACCGAGCACGCCGCCGCGATGATCGGCCAGGGCCAGGTCCAGGCGTCGCCCCTGGCGATGGCGACGGTGGCCGCGTCCGTCGC
>JAEWQZ010000291.1 GCA_023460255.1 Actinomycetes bacterium | reverse complement strand
CCGCCGAGCGGGGCGCGCCGCTGGTGGTCGTCACACCCGGGATCGTCGAGCTCGGGCCCGTGCAGGCCGAGCGGAACAGCGACTTCGCACGGGAGGTCGCGCAGGCGGGGGCGCACCTCGTCGTCGTGGGCCGGACCAACCGTGCGGCGCTGCTGGACGGCGCCCGCGCGGGCGGAGTGGTGCCCGACGTCGTCGACACCCGCGACCAGGCGGTGCCGCTGGCCACGGCCGCCGCCGGTGAGCGGGGGGTCGTACTCTACGAGAACGATCTTCCCGACCACTACCCGTGATCGTTCCCGGTCCGCGCGTCCCCCCCGATCTGACGAGGTGAGCATGTCCCCCTGGGCGGTGGTGTTCGGCGGCCCGTCCCCCGAGCACGAGATCTCGATCCTCACCGGCCTCCAGGCCGAGCGTGTGCTGACGCGTGCCGGGGAGCAGGTGCTGAGCCTGTACTGGGGGCCGACGGGGGCGTGGCACCTCGTCCCGACCGGGACCGAGGCCAAGGACTACCTGGAGGGTGCGCCCGCGGGCGCGAAGGCCGTCGACGTGCGTCTCGGCGCGGACGGCGGGTTCTTCGTCAAGGGCCGCCTGCGCGCCGAGCGGCTCGACGTCGCCGCAGCGCTGTCCTGCCTGCACGGCGGGCTCGGCGAGGGCGGGGGCTACGCGGGGCTGATGGCGCTCGTCGGCGTGCCGACGACGGGGGGCAGCGTGTACGCGTCGGCCCTGGGCATGGACAAGCTCGCGTTCGGCGGCGTGGTCGCGGCGGCCGGCATCCCGAGCCTGCCCCGGGTCGCCCTGGAGCCGGACCGCGAGCCACCGTTCCCCGGCCCGTACATCGTCAAGCCGCGGTTCGGCGGATCGAGCATCGGTATCGAGATCACCGACGACGTCGCGGCCGCCCGGGCCGTCGCGCGGTCCAGCGTGCACCTGCGCGGCGGAGCCGTGGTCGAGCCGTTCCGTACGGACCTCGTGGACGTCAACATCGCGTTCCGTACCCACCCGGGCCTTGAGCTCTCCGACATCGAGCGACCGCTGCCGGCCGGCGACGGGGGCGTGTACTCCTACGCCGACAAGTACCTCGCGGGCGGGGCGGGCGAGGACGCCGGGATGGCCGGGGCGCCGCGGGAGCTGCCCGCCCAGCTCCCCGAGGACGTCGAGGGCCGGGTGCGCGAGTACGCCCGCCGGGTCGCGGCGGTCACGGGCGTCACCGGTGCTCCGCGCCTGGACTTCCTCTACGACCCGAGCAACGGCGACGTGTACGTCAACGAGATCAACACGGTGCCCGGAGCGATGGGGCTGTACCTGTGGGCGAGCCGTGTGCCCGCCGCCGACGTGCTGCGCGGCATGCTCGTCGAGGCGCGTGACGCGGGCGTGCCCGCGGGGCCGGCCGGCTTCGGCGCCGGCGCGGCCCTGCGGGCCGCCGGCGGGATCGCCGGCAAGCTCGTCGGGCTCGAGGGGCCGCGCGGCTGAGCCTGCGGGTGGGCGTCGGGCTCGGCGTCTCAGGCGTCGGGGCCGCGCTCCACGGCGGCCCGGAGCAGCTCGGCGAGGAGCGTGCCCAGGGTCCGGCCCGACTCGGCGGCCGCGAGCGGCAGCACGGAGGTCTCGGTCAGGCCGGGGGAGACGGCCGCCTCCAGGAACCACGGCGTGCCCGCGTCGTCCACGATCACGTCCGTGCGGGACATGTCGCGCAGGCCCAGCACCCGGTGCACCGTCACCGCCGCTGCGGCTGTCGCCTCGAGCGCGGGGAACGGCAGGGGCGCCGGGATCTCGATGGTGATGAGATCCGGGCTGTAGCGCGCCTCGAAGCTGAACGGCGACGTGCCCGGGTTCGTGAACGCGGCCGGCGGCAGCGCGACAGGTGAGCCGCCCTCGTCGATGACCACCGTCTCGACGGTGTGGCCGGGCACGTACCGCTCGATGAGCGCGAGGCTGCCGTAGGTGAAGCAGCGCACGAGGGCGGCGGGCAGGTCGGCGGCGTCCTCGACGAGCGACATGCCGAGCGTCGAGCCGCTGGTCGCAGGCTTGACCACCACGGGCAGTCCGAGGCGCTCGCCGATCGCGCCCACGAGGCGGGTCGGGGACAGCTCACGGAACGAACGGGCCGAGATGGCCACCCAGTCGGGCGTGGCCATGCCCGCCGCGCTGACGAGCTTCTTCGCGACGACCTTGTCCCAGGCGAGGTGGCACGCGCCGGGGCGCGGGCCGACGTAGGGGACGCCGATGAGCTGGAGCGCCGTCTGGAGCGACCCGTCCTCGCCGCTGGCGCCGTGCACGGCGACGTACGCCGCGTCGATCCGGTCGCCGCGGAGCTTGTCGAGCAGCGACTCGTCGGCGTCGACCAGGACCGCGTCGATCCCCGCCTCGCCGAGCGCGTACAGGGCGCGTCGTCCCGAGCGCATCGAGACCTCGCGCTCGTTCGACAGCCCTCCGGCGATGACGGCGACCCGCTCCAGCTGTGTCATGGCTCTCCCTCCCCGGCGATCCTAGGGGTCACAGGCATGCACGGGCCTGCGGCACGGTCGCCACCGCCGGCCCGAGGTCGAGGAGGAACGACGTGGACCGGCTCGCCGCGACGGCAGCGGGCACGTGCACCTCGACGGCCGGGTCCCGGCCGTAGGTCGTGAACGTCCAGTCCGCGGCGCCGTCCTCCCCGGGCGTGCCCTCGACGGCGAGCCAGTCGACGGAGACCGTGCCGTCGTCGGCGGTCACGCAGGGGTCGGTGGTGGGGGGCGGGGGCGGTACCCCGCAGCGGAGCACCACGGGGGCGCCACGCTCGCCCCAGGCCGCCGTGGCCTGACTGCTCGTCGTCAGCCGCGGCATCCCCGCCAGCTCCCGGGGCAGCGCGAGGACGACGGCGGCGCACACCGGGTTCGCGGCGTCGGGGGCGGCATCCACGCCGACGGGCGACGCACACCCCGCGAACCCCGCGGCAGCGGCGAGGGTCAGGGCGCCCAGCGCGCGACGTCGACCGGTTCCGGGCACGGGCCCACCGTAGCCCGGCGCCCCGATCGGTAGCCTGACCGGGTGCCCGAGCCCACTGTCGCCGACCTCGACGAGGAGGGCCTGCTCGCGCGGATCGTCCCGTTGCTCCCGCCCGGCGCCGGGACGCTGCTGGGCCCGGGGGACGACGCCGCTGTCGTCCGGGCGCCGGACGCCCGGGTCGTCGTGACGACCGACGTGCTCGTCGAGGACCGGCACTTCCGCCTCGCATGGTCCGACGGCGAGTCCGTCGGCCGGCGCGCCGCCGTGCAGAACCTCGCCGACGTCGCCGCGATGGGCGCCCACCCGACCGCGCTGGTCGTCGCGCTCGTCCTGCCCCCTGGCCTGCCGCTGTCGTGGCCGGAAGGGTTCGCCAGGGGCCTGGCGGCCGCCTGCCCGGAGGGCGTCGGCGTCGTGGGCGGGGACCTGTCGGGTGGCGAGCGCGTCGTCGTGTCGGTCACGGCCATGGGGGACCTGCGGGGTGGGGGCCCGGTGCGCCGGGACGGGG
>JAEWQZ010000290.1 GCA_023460255.1 Actinomycetes bacterium | reverse complement strand
GCCAACGGCTCGAACCTGTCGATCGTCATGCCCTGGGCGGAGATGAAGGAGCGCTTCGCCGACGAGCTCGCGGCGATGCAGCAGTACGAGATCGAGGTTGCCGTGGCCGACGCCGCGTGCCGCGAGGAGTCCGGGTGGTACGACGTCCGCGCCGACGTCCTCGCCGAGGCGCACGCGTCGATCCTCGAGCGCTACCGCCCGGAGCTGGACGCCCTGGTGGAGTGGGTCCGGGAGAACCGGCCGGGCACCGACTGAGTTCACCCACGTAGCAGCCGATCTGCGCCACCACCGGAGGGACAGGATGGGGAACGTGGCGAGCAAGCGCGCGCGCACGCCGCGCCCGGCGCGCGCGGTCCCGTCGGCGGTGACCGTCGGGCTGGCCCTGGCCGTCGGCGTCCTCGCCGGCTGCTCGGGCGACGCCCCGGCGCCGGAGCCCGACGAGAGCCCCAGCGCCACCGCTGTCGCGATCGACCTGACGAGCCCGCTCGACCCCTACTGGGCCGAGCTCTGGCCCGACCGGCGTCAGAGCGACCCGGACCCCTGGGCGCTGCGGGCGGAGGAGGTCGTCGCCGCCTGCATGGCGGAGCAGGGGTTCGAGTACCGCATCGACGAGCTGGCCGGCGTCGGCGTGACGCGACAGCCCGACGGCTACGGCACCGTCGCGTTCGCCCAGCAGTACGGGTACGGCGAGACCATCCCGTTCGTCGAGGGCGAGCTCCCGCGGTTGTGGAACGAGGCACCCATCGGGGAGGGACGCGCCTGGAACATGGCATACCGCGAAGGGCTCTCCGAGCAGGCGCGCGCCGCCTACGACGTCGCGATGGACGGCGTGTACGCCGACCCGAACTCGCCGGACCGCCCGCCGCCCGGGGAGTACGACCCGTCGCTCAACGGCTGCCGCGGCCGCGCGAACGCTGAGGTCTACGCCGACGGCATGGTGGGCCCTGCGGAGTTCGGCGAGGTCAAGCGCGCCGTCGACGACGTGTGGCGCCGGGTGGAGGAGGACGACCGCGTCGTCGCCGCGCTCGCGCAGTGGAGCGCGTGCATGGCCGACGCCGGTCACCCGGGCCTCATGAGCACGTGGGACGCGGAGAGCCTTGTCAGCACCCAGATCTTCGAGGCCTGGCAGCAGGAGTGGGTGGACAAGACGGGGACGAACCTCGGCGTCACCGACTACGACGCCGTCCGCGAGCGGATCCCCGACGGGCTCGCGGAGCTGCGGCAGGCCGAGGTGGACCTCGCCGTCGCCGACGCGACGTGCCGCGAGTCGTCGGGCTACCTCGCGACGCGGCACGAGGTGGAGGTCGAGATCGAGCAGGAGGTCGTCGACCTCTACCGGGCGGATCTCGACGCGTGGGTGACCTGGATCCGCGAGAATCGGCCCGGGGACGACTGACGCCGGGAGGCTCAGCATGCGATGGCGCGGGGGACCGGCGGCGCTGACGCTCGGTGCCGTCGGGGTGGCGGTGCTGGCGGGCTGCGGGAGCGGCGGTCCGAAGGAGTCGTCCACGAGCCCCCTCGACGCCTACCTCGAGGAGATCTACCCCGTCCTCGACGCTCGCTCTCGCGAGACGGCGATGCGCGCGGAGGAGGCCATCGCAGACTGCATGGCCGATGCCGGCTTCGAGTACCGGGTCGACGAGACCGCCGGGGACAGCCTCGTGTACGACATGTCGTCGGCCGGCACGATCGAGTTCGCCGAGCAGTTCGGGTACGGCGAGTCGATCCCCCTCGAGGACGGCGCCGAGCCGATGCTGTGGTCGACCGCCAACGAGCACAGCGCCGGGCGGGACTGGAACGCCGCATACGTCGCGTCGTTGTCCGACGAGGCGAAGGAGCAGTACGACCTGGCGTACAACGGCCGGTACAGCCAGTACGCCGACGGGCTCGGCGCCATCGACGCGGGGGAGTTCGACCCGGACCAGGCGGGCTGCTCGGGGCGCGCCTCGGCGGTGTACGAGGCGGCGCTCGGCCCCGACGAGCTCGCGCCGGTCCGGGATGCCGTGGACGACGTCTTCCGGCGGGTCGAGGGGGACCCGCGCGTCGTCGAGGCGACGGCGGACTGGTCGGCGTGCATGGCGGACGCCGGGTACCCCGGGCTGCGGACGGTCATGGCGGCCCAGGGGACGCTCTTCGCGGAGATCGCCAACGACTGGTTCGCCGAGTGGGGCGAGGCCACGGGCAGCCCCCTGGGGACCTCGGACTACGACGTCGTCCGGACGACGATCCCCGAGGCCCTCGCCGAGCTGCGCCGGGTTGAGGTCGAGCTGGCGGTCGCCGACGCGCGATGCCGCGACGCGTCCGGGTACCGCGAGGTACGGCGGGCGGTCGAGCTTGAGGTCGAGAGCGAGGTCGCCCGGCAGTACCGGGAGGACCTCGAGGCGTGGGTTGCCTGGGCGCGCGAGACCAGTCACGCGGCGGACTGACCCGTCGAGAGGGCAGACTCTGGCGGTGCGCACCGCTGAGCCCGCCGATCTTCCGACCCTTGTCGCACGGGTGTGCGCCGCAGCCCCCGCGCTCGGCACGGTCCGGCTGGTGTGCGTCGACGGGCCGGCCGGGTCCGGGAAGTCGACCCTGGCCGCGGCCCTCGCGGCCGGTCTGGGCGAGGGCGCCGCCGTCGTGCACCTGGACGACCTCTACGAGGGATGGGCTGGCCTCGCCGGGGTGTGGAACCGCGTGGAGGCCCAGCTGCTCGGCCCGCTCGAGGCCGGTCGACCGGCCCGGTATCAGCGCTACGACTGGGTCGCGGGCCGCTTCGCCGACTGGGTGGACGTGCCCGTGCCCGAGGTGCTCGTGCTCGAGGGCTGCGGGAGCGCGCCGCGAGCCGTCGACGGGCGGGCCGTCCTCCGGGTCTTCGTCGAGGCGCCGGCCGACGTCCGGCTCGCCCGCGGCCTCGCCCGCGACGGCGACGACATGCGCGACCACTGGCTCGCCTGGATGGCGGAGGAGGAGGCGGAGTTCGCGCGCGAGGACACGCGGGCGCGCGCCGACGTCGCCGTCGACGGGACAGCGCCGTGGCGATGAACGGGCGCGCCTGGCTCGCCGGCCCGGTGCTCGAGGTTGCGCCGCGCCTGCTCGGGGCCACGCTCACGACGGTTCTGCCCGACGGCGTGGTGACGGTCCGGCTCACGGAGGTCGAGGCGTACGACGGCGAGGCCGACCCCGGTTCGCACGCCTACCGGGGGCGCACGGCCCGCAACGCCGTGATGTTCGGACCGGCCGGCCACCTGTACGTCTACCGGCACCTGGGGCTGCACGTGTGCGCGAACGTGGTGACGGGCGTGGAGGGGCGTGCGTCCGCCGTCCTCCTGCGCGCGGGGGAGGTGGTCGAGGGGGCGGACGTCGCCCGCGACCGTCGCCTGCGCCGCGGTGTCGTCCGGTCCGGCGTCGACCTCGCCCGCGGCCCGGCACGTCTGGCCGACGCCCTCGGGATCACGCCCGACCACGGCGGGCTCGACGTCCTCGACGCTGCGGCTCCCGTGCGGCTCGCCCCGCCGCAGGAGCCCGCCCACGCCTGGGC
>JAEWQZ010000289.1 GCA_023460255.1 Actinomycetes bacterium | reverse complement strand
GCGCGCGCCCGCGGGCGCGGCCGGGGTGCTCGTCGCCGTGGTGGCGCCGCGGCGGGCCGTCGACCGGGTCGACCGGGCGGTTGTTCGGGTGGTCTCCGCCATGGCGGTGTCCTCTCGTCGTCGAGGTGGGTCTCGCTGGCTGTCGTGTGCAGGTCGGCTCGGCCATGCAGCGGTGCGGGTCTGAGGTCCCGTACGCCGGGTGCGCCGATCTGGTAGTGCCCGAGACCCACAGTACCTGATACCGTCAGTTTCGTGAGTCGGATCACATCGGCACCGGTGCCGGAGTCGGACGGGCGTGCCACGCGCTGGGCCGACCACCGGGCGGCGCGGCGCACCGAGCTGGTGCACGCCGCGCGCCGCGCCGTGCACCGGCACGGCCCCGACGTCTCCATGGAGGAGATCGCCGCCACCGCCGGCACGTCGAAGTCCATCGTCTACCGGTACTTCGTCGACAAGCCCGGGCTCCAGCGGGCGGTCGGCGAGGCCGTGGTCGCCCAGATGCACACGGCGCTCGACGAGGCGGCGCGCGCCGCGGGCACCCCCCGCGAGGCGCTGCGCGCCATGATCGACATCTACCTCGAGATGGCCGAGGCGTCCCCGAACGTCTACTGGTTCGTCACGCGTCCGGTCAGCGAGGACGCGTCCGGCACGCTCGGCACGTTCCTCGAGCAGGTCGCCGGCCTGGTCGCGCGGCCCTTCGCCAGGGTCGTCGCGGCCGAGGGGGCGCCGGCGCTCGCGGACGTCTGGGCGGCCGGCGCCGTCGGCTTCGTGCGCGGCCTCGGCGAGTGGTGGCTCACCCACCGCGGCGACGCCGGCGCGCCCACCCGCGAGGAGCTCACCGACCGCGTCACCGCCTGGCTGTGGACCGGTCCGGTGAGCGGCCTCGCCCGGACCCGGCCGGACGCCCCCGGCGCCCCCTGACCCCCGGTGCCCGACGCCGTCGGGACCCGCCCTCGACGAGGAGGAACGGACATGACAGCCCTGAGCGAGCGGCGGCCGCACCGGACGACGCGGACGCCCGAGACGCGGGTCGACACCGAGCACCTCGAGCACGTGCTGCTCGGCCGGTGGCGCGACGTCCGGCGCGCGGCACGGGCCTTCCTGGCCGACCCGCGCCTGCACACGGTGGAGGGGCTGGGCCTGGCGGAGCACCGGGCGCGGGTGCTCGAGCAGCTGCACGTCCTGGTCGCCGAGGGCGACGTGCTGCGCGCGTTCCCGACCGAGCTGGGCGGTCGCGACGAGCACGGCGCCGCGATCGCGCGGTTCGAGGAGGTCGTCGTCGCCGACCCGTCCCTGCAGATCAAGGCGGGCGTGCAGTGGGGGCTGTTCGCGTCGGCGATCCTGCACCTGGGCACGCAGGACCACCACCGCCGGCTGCTGCCCGGCGCGATGTCCCTGGAGGTGCCCGGCGCGTTCGCGATGACCGAGACGGGCCACGGCTCCGACGTCGCCAGCCTCGCCACCACCGCCACGTACGACCCGGCGACGGAGGAGTTCGTCCTGCACACGCCCTACCGGGCGGCCTGGAAGGACTACCTCGGCAACGCCGCCCTGCACGGGCACGCGGCGGTGGTCTTCGCCCAGCTCGTCACCGACGGCGTCGGGCACGGGGTGCACGCCTTCTACGTGCCGATCCGCGACCCGCGGACGGGGGAGTTCCTGCCCGGCATCGGCGGCGAGGACGACGGGCTCAAGGGCGGGCTGAACGGCATCGACAACGGCCGGCTCTGGTTCGACCACGTGCGCGTGCCGCGCCGCGACCTGCTCAACAAGTACGGCGACGTGGCCGCGGACGGGACGTACTCGTCGCCCATCGCCAGCCCGGGGCGGCGCTTCTTCACGATGCTCGGCACGCTCGTCCAGGGCCGGGTCTCGCTCGACGGGGCCGCCATCAACGCAGCCAAGCTCGGGCTGATCACCGCCGTCACGTATGGCAACCAGCGGCGGCAGTTCACCGCCGCGTCGCCGACGGACGAGGTCGTGCTGCTCGACTACGCCGAGCACCAGCGGCGGCTGCTGCCGCGCCTGGCCCAGACGTACGCGCACGTCTTCGCGCACGAGCGGATGCTCGAGGCGTTCGACGGCGTGTTCTCCGGTGCGCACGACACCGACGACGACCGGCAGGACCTCGAGACGATCGCCGCGGCCCTCAAGGCGACGTCGACGTGGCACGCGCTCGACACCCTCCAGGCGGCACGCGAGGCGTGCGGCGGGGCCGGGTTCCTCACCGTCAACCGCCTGACCTCGCTGCGGGCGGACCTCGACGTGTACGCCACGTTCGAGGGCGACAACACCGTCCTGCTCCAGCTCGTGGCCAAGCGGCTGCTCGCGGACTGGGCCGAGGAGTTCGCCGGCATCGACGCGACGGGGCTGGCGCGGTACGTGGCGGGCCGGGCGGCCGACGCCGCGTGGCACCGCACCCCGCTCGCGCGCGTCGTGCAGACGCTCGCCGACGGCGGCGACGTCCGCCGCTCGGTGGGGCACCTGCGCGACGCCGAGACGCAGCGCGAGCTGCTCACCGACCGCGTCGAGACGATGGTCGAGGAGATCGGCACCGCCCTGCGCCCCGCTATGAAGGCGCCCCGGGAGGAGGCCGCGCGGCGGTTCAACGCCCAGCAGCACGTGCTCGTCGAGGCCGCCCGCGCGCACGCGGACCTCCTGCTGTGGGAGGCGTTCACGGCCGGCCTCGCCCAGGTGGACGACGCCGAGACGCGCCGGGTGCTGACGTGGTTGCGGGACCTGTTCGGCCTCACGCTCGTCGAGCGGAACATGGCCTGGTACCTCATGCACGGGCGGCTCTCGGCCGGGCGGGCGCGCAGCGTCACCGCGTACGTCGACCGGCTGCTCGCCCGCCTGCGCCCGCACGCGCAGGATCTCGTCGACGCCTTCGGGTACGGCCCCGAGCACGTCCGCGCGGAGATCGCGTCAGGGGCCGAGGCGGGGCGGCAGGCCGAGGCGCGCGAGCACCAGCGTCGGGCCCGGGCGGACGGGACCGCGCCGCGGCCCGAGAAGACCGACCGGCCCGCGAAGAGCCGGGGCCGCCGCTAGTCGGCGCTGACCTCGAAGGAGACGCCCCACGCCCCCCAGGGATGGCTCGTCACGCCGTTGGCCGTCGAGCCCACGTAGCTGTCGCGCCCCTCGGTCGTCGTCACGTGGACGGTCCCGCCGCGCGCCGGCGTGATGAGGCCCGCGTGCACGGCCGCGACGCAGATCGAGGAGTCGTCGGTGTACTGACCGTCGCCGCCGCCCCAGACCGGGGACCCGGTGCTGCCTCCCGCGGGGCAGCCGAAGTCGTACTCGTCGCTCTGCGCGACGGAGCCGGCCGTGGCGGCGGTGGTGTCCCAGCCGCCGGCGACCGGGTCGGAGGCGTGCGCGTCGGTGCCGGTGTCGTCGGTGCCGGTGTCGTCGGTGCCGGTGTCGTCGGTGCCGGTGTCCTTGCCGGCGTCATCCTTGCCGGTGTCGTCGTCGGCCTGGGTCACCTCGGGGCCGGCGTCGTCACGGGGCTCATCGATGCCGCCGCAGCCGGCGAGGGCGAGAGCGAGGGTGCACGTCATCAGCGCGGCGACGGCGCCGCGGCGGAGCAGGGTCATGGCAGCCTCCCGCGATCATCACCAGGCTAGCCAGGCAGGGCGGCCTGCGGCCCGGGAAGGGTGGGTGAACCGCGCGACCGTCAGCCGACGTGGTCGCGCCAGGAGTGCTGCGGCTCGTAGCCCAGAAGCTCCCGCGCCCCGTCGATCGCGAGCAGCGTCTCGAACTCGCCGATGTCGCGCGTGAGCTCGACCCCGGGGAACGCGGCGGCGAGCAGCTCCCGCGACGGTGTGTCCATGATCGTGTCCGCCGCCGCGACGATGACGTTCCGCGAGCCCGTCGTCGCCCGCTCCACCCCCAGGCGGCACGCCTGCGCGACGTCGCGCACGTCGACGTAGCCCCACAGGTTCCACTTCCGCGCGTGCGGGTCGCCCCAGTAGCCGGGCAGGGCGGCGTAGTCCTCGGGCCGGTGGATGTTCGAGATCCGCAGGCCCACGAAGCCGATGCCGGACCACGCGGCGACGTGCTCGGCGGCGACCTCACCGAGCACCTTCGACAGCGCGTACTCCGTCGTCGGGAACGGGAAGTGCGCCTCGTCGACGGGCGCGTACCGCGGTGGGGTGTCGAACGGCAGGCCGAGCGTCGTCTCGCTCGAGGCCCAGACGACCCGGCCGAGCCCCAGCCGGGCGGCGGCGAGGAAGACGTTCTGGTTGGCGGCGGTGTTGACGGCCAGCGTGGTCGGACCGGGCGCGCGCCCGGGTGCGGGGATGTTCCCCAGGTGCACGACGGCGTCGGCGCCCGCGAGCACCTCGACCACCTGCCCGTAGTCGGTCAGGTCGGCGTGGAGCAGCCCGACGCCGAGGCCGGCGTCCTCCCCGGGTGGCCCGGCGAGGTCGGTGGCCCGCACGGCGTACCCGTGCTCGAGGAGGTCCGCGACGACGGCCCGGCCGGCCTTGCCGTACGCGCCGGTCACGGCGACGGTGGTCATGGGCCCATCCTCGCGCCCGGCGGCGTCGTGGGACAGCGGGCGACGTGACGACGCCCCGCGCCGCCGGCCG
Organism: Actinomycetes bacterium; assembly: GCA_023460255.1. Classification (GTDB taxonomy): domain Bacteria; phylum Actinomycetota; class Actinomycetes; order Actinomycetales; family Cellulomonadaceae; genus Actinotalea. Next base: position 4,668 of record JAEWQZ010000289.1, on the reverse strand, counting down.
GCACGACGCCCGAGGGCTACACCCTGCGCTCGAAGCCCCAGGCGACAGGCGTGAAGAGGCGGGTCCAGAACCCGAAGGCCTCGAGGTTGTGCGTCTCGCAGTCGACCGACATGAGCCGCTTGCCGACGTAGTCCTCGGTGCTGCGCGCCGGGAGGAAGGGTGCCGTCGTCAGCAGGCGCCGGTGGGCCTCTGCGACGATCGCGGCCGCCGCCGTGACCTCCTCGTCGCCCCCGAGCGGCCGGATGTCGGCCGAGGTGCCCACCGCCGGTCCCGGCCGGGCGCTCACTCCTCCGGCCCCGGCCCCGGCTCCTGCCGGGCGTCCGCGGCGAGCAGCGTCCCGGCATGGTCCGGGACGTAGCGCTGGGTGTCGCGCGGCGGGCGAACGTAGCCGGTCGACGCCGGACGGTCGGGCAGGACGATCGGCTCCCGCTCGACCTCCCGGTAGTCGAGGGTGGAGAGCAGGTGGTGGATCATGTCGAGGCGCGACCGACGCTTGTTGTCGCTCTCGACGACGTACCACGGCGCCTCGGGGATGTCCGTGTGCACGAGCATCTGGTCCTTGGCGCGCGAGTAGTCCTCCCAGCGGGTGATCGACTCGAGGTCGGTGGTGGACAGCTTCCAGGACCGCATCGGGTCCGTCAGGCGCGAGCGGAACCGCGCCTCCTGCTCGGCGTCGGACACGGAGAACCAGTACTTGCGCAGGAGGATCCCGTCCTCGACGAGCATCCGCTCGAAGATCGGGCACTGGTGCAGGAAGCGGTGGTACTCGTCGGGCGTGCAGTAGCCCATCACGTGCTCGACGCCGGCGCGGTTGTACCAGGACCTGTCGAACAGGGCGATCTCGCCGGCCGCAGGCAGGTGCGCGACGTAGCGCTGGAAGTACCACTGCGTGCGCTCGCGCTCCGTCGGCGTGGGCAGCGCGACGATGCGCGCGACGCGCGGGTTGAGGTACTGGGTGACGCGCTTGATCGTGGAGCCCTTGCCGGCGGCGTCGCGCCCCTCGAAGATCACGACGAGCCGCTTGCCCTCGGCGCGGACCCACTCCTGGACCTTGACCAGCTCGCCCTGGAGACGGAGCAGCTCGTCCTCGTAGACCTTCTTCGGGTACCGCGTCGTCGCCTCGCCCATGCCGCGAGCGTAGGCCCGGGGTCACCGCCGCGGCAGGGCAAATGCGGGGCCTCCGGGGCCGTCAGGCGGGGCTCGTCACGGGTCCAGCAGCGCACGCGCGAGGTCGTCGACCCGCTCCTCGCACCACTCGGCGTCGCGTCGCCAGTACCCGCCGTGCCCCTCCGCCCAGAGCCGGGCCCACGGCTGCTCGCCCGTGGCGTGACCACGCGCGAGGAGGTCGTGCATCGACCACGCGCGGGCAGCGAGGGTGGCGGCGAGCCGACGACGACCGGCGTCGTCCAGGCCGTACCCGTCGGCCAGCCCGCGCAGCCGGGCGACGGCGACCGGCCAGGGTGTCGTCGGGCGCAGGGGCACGAGCCCGACGGCGAGGTACGCGAGGTCCCAGGTGCGCGTGCCGGGCGCGGCGCCGTCCCAGTCGATGACGACGAGGCGGTCCGGCGCCACGACGACGTTCCACGGGGCGAGGTCGTTGTGGATGACGAGGTCGGCACCGTCGGCCGGGATCGGGCAGTCCCACACGGCGTCGGGCGGCGGGGTCCAGGCGGCGAGGGCGTCGTGCAGGTCCCGCGCGAGGCGCCCGACGACGGCCGGGTCGTGCGGCGGTCCCGACGCGTCGGGCGGGTCCTGCAGCGTGTCCTGGAGCATGCGCCCGGGGACGTACTCGACGACGTGCCGGCCCTGGTCGTCGAGACCCCAGGAGCGTGGCGCCCCGCGGAAGCCGACCGCGTGCAGGTAGGTCAGGAGCGCGTGCACGGTCGGGGTGTGCGGGCCGGCGGGCTTGCGCACGGTGTCGCCGACGCGCACGACGGCACCCGCGACGTTGCCGCCGCCGAGGGACTCGCCGTCGGTCATCCCTCGATCCTGCCCGACCCGCCCGACCGGCCGCCGGTCAGCCGAGGACGTCGGCGAGGTCGAAGCGCACCGGCACCTCGAGCTGGGCGTACGTGCACGACGTCGGGTCGCGGTCGGGGCGCCACCGGACGAACTGCGCGACGTGCCGGAACCGGACCCCCTCCATGTGGTCGTAGCGCACCTCGACGACCCGCTCGGGGCGCAGGGGCGTGAACGAGAGGTCCTTGCCGGAGTTCCAGCGGCTGCCCGCCGCCTCGGTCGGGGTGCGTGTGCCGGTCGCCTGGGCGGCCTCGGTCCACGGGTGGCGGGCGTCGTCCGCCGCCATGACGAGCGGCTGGAGCTCGTCCCAGAGCTCGCGGCGGCGCGCCATCGGGAAGGACGAGGCGACCCCGACGCTGGCGAGGCGCCCGTCGTCGGCGTACAGGCCGAGCAGGAGCGAGCCGATCGCGTGGTCGTCCTGCTTGTGGGTGCGGTAGCCGGCGAGGACGCAGTCGGCCGTCCGCTCGTGCTTGATCTTGCTCATCACGCGCTTGTCCGGCTCGTACCGGCGGGCCGGGTCCTTCGCGACGACCCCGTCGAGGCCCGCGCCCTCGAAGACCTCGAACCACTCGCGCGCCTCGGCGAGGTCGGTGGTGGCCCGCGTGACGTACACGCCGGGGCCCCCGCCGGGGACCGCCCGCTCGAGGCGGGCGCGGCGCTCGCCGAACGGCAGGCCCGTGAGGTCCTCGTCGCCGAGGGCCAGGAGGTCGAACGCGACGAAGACCGCGGGCGTCTGCTGCGCGAGCAGGCGCACCCGTGACTCCGCGGGGTGCACCCGCTGGAGCAGGGCCTCGAAGTCCAGGCCCGAGGCGTCCGTCGACGCGACGACGATCTCGCCGTCGACGACGCAGCGGTCCGGCAGCTCGCGCCGCACGGCGTCGACGACCTCGGGGAAGTACCGGGTCATCGGCTTGGTGTTCCGGCTGCCGAGCTCGACCTCGTCACCGTCGCGGAACACGATCGTGCGGAAGCCGTCCCACTTCGGCTCGTACACCTGCCCGGGCGGGATCTCGGGCACGGCCTTGGCGAGCATCGGCAGGACCGGCGGCATGACGGGCAGGCGCATCGACTCAGTGTGCTGGTGCCCGCCGACGCCGTCGAGACGTCCCGTCGGGCGTCCTTCCCGCCCCGCTCCCCACTCCCGCGATCTGCGTGCGGGCGAGGTGCGGCATCGGCGCTACGCGACCGACTCCCCGCCGGCCAGGTCCTCGCCGGACCGCCAGAACTGCGTCGTCGCCCACAGGCCGACGGCGAGCACGGGCAGGCCGGCCGACGCGAAGACGAGCGCCCCGTCGTCGGCGTCGGGCACGCGGTCCCGCAGGAGGTACGCCCACGCCGCGATCCAGAGCAGCATGGCCCCGACGGCGCACGACCAGATGTCGACGCGCCACCGGAAGGAGAACCAGCGCCAGAACCGGACGCTGCGCTCCGACACAACTCCCTCGACCGCCCCGCCGGTCCCGCCCGCCCGGCCCGCCCGACCCAGCCACCGGACCTTCTTCACGAGCGCGCCGAGGGCGGTCCCGAACGCCGCGGCGAGGATCATCCCCGTGACGACCAGGAACGCCTCGAGGTGCCCCGCGAACACGTACTCGAGGCTCTCCAGGACCGCCAGGCGCAGCACGCCCGCCGCCGCGGCACCGCTGACGACCAGCCAGACCACGTTCCACCGGACGGGGACGAGCCGCAGCCGGATGGTGACCGACCCCTGGGGCAGCAGGGTCGTGGACCCGCGACCGGAGCGACCGCCCCAGGCGCCACGCCGCTGGTACTCGCCGAGCCAGATGAAGGTCATCGCCAGGATCGGCAGCACCGCCGTGGAGATCGTCGCGAGCTGCGCCAGCCGCCGACCGGTCGCGTACGGCACCGACTGCCCGCCCAGGACGACGAGCACCACGCCGACGACGACCAGGTGGACGGCCAGCAGCCCGTAGCCGATGAGCAGCGTCCCGTGGGTGCCGATCGCACGCCAGGACGCGCCCCCGACGGGGATCTCGACGTCGTCGAAGCCGGAGGGCTCGACGCGCTCCGGCTCCGTCACGTCAGTCGTCCGGTCGGCATCGGTCACGTCCGGGCTCCTCGCGTCCGGGCCTGTGGCACCCGCGGAAGCCTACCCAGGGCCTACCGTGATCATCATGAGCGCAGCGCAGGATGGCGGCCCGGCCTCCCCCGCCAGGCCCACCCTCCCGACCGACCCGACCCGCCCCGACCCCGCCACCCGCGCCGAGCGCCTCCGCGCCCTGCACGTCCCCGGTGACCCGCTCGTCCTCGTCAACGTCTGGGACGTCCTCGGCGCCCGGGTGGTCGAGGCCGCGGGCGCGCGCGCCGTCGCCACCGCGAGCTGGGCGATGTCCGCGGCCATGGGGCTGCCCGACGGGGAGGGGATGAGCCTCGCCGACAACCTCGTGGTGGTCGGGCACATCGCCGCGGCCGTCGACGTGCCCGTCACCGCCGACCTGGAGCGCGGCTACGGCGCCACGCCCGACGACGTCGCCGCCGCCGTCGGCCGCCTGCTCGCCACGGGCGCGGTGGGCTGCAACATCGAGGACGGCCTCGTCGAGCTCGGCCGGTCCGCCGACCCCGGCGTCGACCCCCTGCGCGATGTCGACGACCAGTGTGCGCGCCTCGCCGCCGCGCGCACGGCTGGGG